>CAKRUL010000154.1 GCA_934403665.1 uncultured Clostridia bacterium
ACGGAAAGCGGCAGAAAAGCTGCGGCTTCTTTGGAAGAAAAAATCGGCAAAAAGCATACAGTCAGCAAAAACGACCGCCTGACCTATTTTGAAAGTTTGTTTGGCGAGTACCAAAGAAGCCGCGGCAACACGAATTTACTTGAACGGACAAGGCTTTGGCAGATTTTTACGACATATCTTGATGATTTGCAGGAGGCGAACGGTTTGCGTCGGAACATGCCGAGGATGAAGGATGTTCCGAGGTTTGAGATTGGCGGCAAGAAAAAATCTGCTGCGAAAACGCAGCAGGAAAACGCCGAAAAGCAGGTTGAAAAAACACAGCCCGAAAAAATTACTGCCGAAGAATTCAAAGACAACAAAAGCCCCGTTTGGGAGTTTGTTAATTATGACGATTTGCAAACGCAAAAAGAAAAAACAAGCGAACTGCACAAAAGGATGGTTGAGGAAAACAAGGTTGTTGCTTTGACTGAGGAAGATTTGGCGAGCGTTGGCGAATATTTCCCCGATTTGCGAGGTATGAAAAAAGCCGAACGAACTGAAATTCTGAAAGCCAAGCGAAAAGGCGTTTTGGCATATATTAAGCAGGCTTTGCATGCCATGTTTGACGGAAAAAATGTTGAATTGAATTTGAACGGCAGAATTTTGGAAGCCAAGGTATACAACAGCGGTATATCGGAATCGACAAAGCGGTTATCACAAAAATCCTCTGCAATGCTTTTAAAAAGCGAAGAAATTTTTGGCAAGGCGGAATATTTATACAGCACAGAAACGGATACCGAACTTAACCATAAAGGAAACCAAAATAAAGCTGACGGAATTTACCGCTGGAATTATTTTTATGTTCCTTTAAAAATCGGCGAAGATGTTTTCGGTGTGCGCATAGCAGTAAAGGATTTGAAAGATAATAGCGAAAGCCAGATATATCACTGGGGCATAAAAAAAGACATAATAAAAGAAGATACTTCCTTGGTTGGTGGTGAGCCAGGACAAAACCTTCTCTCAACCGGTAACTCATCAGAAGTATCTTCTAAAAACAGTATACCACAAACCGCCCAAAATAGCAAGAACGACACCGCCGAAAAGATTGTCGAAGATGGCGGCAAAAAAGTCAGCAAGGCGGACAAACCACAAAGTGGGGACGGGCTTTTTGACCGTGTTTCCGAGAAGGCAGTGGAAGAAGAGTACATGGCTGATGTGGGCAATATCTTTGATTGGTCGGAAGCGAAGAGCAGAGAAGTTTCCAAAGAAGAAAAAGCAGATATTATAGAATATGCCCGAAGTTATGGTATAAATATTGTTGATTTGAACAGGTTTGACGGCGACCCTGATATAGTAAAAGCGCAGATAAAAACTTTGGATTTGATGAGGCGGATATACCCGGAAGTTTTCAAAAAGAAACTGACGATAACTTTTTCCAGCTGTCTTTCCGACGATACTTTTGCGGAGATCAATAACAGAACCATAGTTTTCAACAACAAGCCTTTCAGAAACAGAGCGGTTACAGAGAAGATTTTGCGGAATGTAAAGTATTTTGCTTCCAACAGGATTGAAGATATTGTTATTCATGAATTTGGGCATTTAGTGGCGAGAATAAAGGGTAACAGAGGTATTGAAATAGCTATGCGGGCGTATTATAATGTTTATAACAAAGAAATTTCATATAAGGATATATTACAGTATTTAGAAAACAATATATCGGGATATTGTACAACTTACAGAGGAGATTTTGATCAAGATGAATTATTGGGAAAAATAAAATATTCCAAGCACAACGAGGTTATTTCCGAGGTTTTTGCAAAGCATTATTCCAAGCCCAATGATTTCACAAGAGAGTTTGTTAAGTTATTGAAAGGAGTGTAAAAAATGCGGATGTATGATATACGATGGAGGGATAAAAGATGGTATCATCGTGATGATAACGGAAAACTGATTATTCATGATGATGCACCGCAGTATGTTAAGGAAAGTTACAAAAATTATGTGCGGCAGATGGTTGAGTATGCCGAAAAACACCCTGATTTATTGAACGAGTTCGGTATAGAAGATGAGGACGACGAGGAAGATAACGAAGTAGACGAGAACGAGGATTAAGTCGGGTTTGTTTTCTTCAGCGGTTTTTATGTTAGGTGTTTGCAGGTAGTTTGATTGGAGATTAATAGTTTTGATTTAATATTAATATGAAGATAAGCCCCCTTTTCGGCAAAGCCGAAAAGGGGGCTTATCTTTTTTTTATGGTGGTGTTGGCATCAAGGGGTTTGACGCTGCCGAGGCGGAGGCTCATATTGACGGCATGGATTTGCCTTTGGCACAAAAAACTGATATTATTGCCCAAATAAAAAACCTGGGTTATACGAGTGCAGATGTTGAATCAGGCAAAGTGCCTGCCCCCTATGCGATTACGTCCGAAACGACCTCGTATAACCCAAGTTCTGATAATAATATATCACAGGGCGCCCGGAGTATGCAAGATTTAAGCGGTAAAAGTTTGGAAAATTACCGCAGGATGAGTTCCTTTGCCGAGGCGAGAGGCGGCAGGATTGTTGTTCGGAACGATATGGAAGCGGGCAACCCGGGATATGTTTTGAAAAATGCAGACGGCAGCTTTGAGATTGTGGTGGCTGACGAGGCTTTGGTTGATTATGTTGTTATGGGGCATGAGCTGACCCACGCCTTGGAGGGAACAGAGGAATACGGCGAATATGCCGAGTTTATTCAAAGTGAGCTTGAGAGCCGAGGAGTTGACATTGCGGCTGTGAAAAAAGCTGTTTCAGATGTTTATGCAGAACACGGCAGAAATTTAAGCGAATATGAAGCCGCCAAGGAAACAGTTGCCATGTATACAGCAAAGCACCTCTTTGATGATCAAGTTGTTATAAACAGGCTGGCTGTTGAAAAGCCCAATTTGTTCCAAAGGATTTGGGAATGGCTGCAGGACATGATTGCAAAACTGCGGGGCAGGGACTCCGCATTTTACGTTGACACCAGAAAGCGGTTTATTGCGGCTTACCGTTCGGCGGGCGGTGCTCACGAGGGACGCTTTGACTCAGGGCGGCAGGATATGTTTGTTGGGGTTGACCCAAAAACAGGTTTGCGTGTATATAAATCCGATTTTCCTGAAAGTGTACCTTTTGCTGAGCGAAAGAAAATTTTTAAAGAAAGAATTGCAACAATTTTTAATTTGGGCCGTGTTCATTTATCTACAAATAGTAGAAAAATCATTGTTAAAGGAGATAGATTTACTGAACAAAAAAATATTTACGGTGATAAAAAATCCAGCGTATTAGGTTATGCAACCAAAATTAATGCACTTTATGATTTGGCGGATATATTGGAAAATTCAACATATATTGGCAGTGGTAAAGAACCGAGTTTTGACAGCGATGTTATATCTAAAAATAAAGCTCACGAAAATGTTAAATACTGGCATTACTTTGAAAACCATATTATTTTTGACGGTGTTCCGGTTGATGTTTTGTTTAATATTCGAGATAAGGGTAATGAACAATTTCAATATTTAATTGAAATAAAAGAAAAACAGAACCCAAACATCAGCAATACAGTTGCTGTAAAGCAACCTCCTGCGTTAAATCGTTTGGATTCTGTTAATAATAGTATACAGCAGTTCGAAGAAAAAAACAACGGAAAAACCAGAAAAAATAATGGCAAAAATCGACAAAACAGCATTGATTTTGACATTGACGAGATCATAAGTCGTAACCAAAAGGGCGGCGGCAAGGCTTGGAGCGAAACCGTTAAGGAATTCGACAAGGTTAAGAATAAGGTTAAGACTGACGGCAAGCAGGAAAAATCTTTGCAGGGGAAATCTTTGTATGAGGGTTTGTTTGAGCTGTTTGGCAAGAAGAAGCCGCAGGCAGAGGTTTTGAAAGGCAGTTTGGCAGACGTTTTGCAGATTGAAACGGAGAGCGGCAGAAAGGCTGCGGCTTCTTTGGAAGAAAAAATCGGCAAAAAGCGGACAATCAGTCTCAATGACAGACTTACTTATTTTGAAAGTTTGTTTGGAGAGTATGAAAGAAGCCACGGCGACAGGAACTTGCTTGAACGGACAAGGCTTTGGCAGATTTTTACGACATACCTTGATGATTTGCAGGAAGCGAACGGTTTGCGGCGGAATATGCCGAGGATGAAAAACGTTCCGAGGTTTGAGATTGGCGGCAAGAAAAAAAGCGGTGAGGCGGACAAGCCGCAAAGTTTAGTTGAGCTTTTTGACAAGGTTTTCGGGCAGAAAGCTGAGGTGCAGGATTCTGCTAAGGAGCTTAATAATTTTGAGTTCTTGGCACAGGCTTTGGAACACAAGATTGCGGGGACTTTGGTTGACCCGAGAGAGATACAAGCGGTTCGTATGCTGGACAGGGTTTTTGGAAAAGCGATGGAAGGCGGCGGTGATGTTGGCAGAACTACATTGAAAGAAAATTTGGGAGATGGTATTGACAAAACTTCAAGTTTAGGATACAATATTACTCCTGCCAAGGAAAAAGAATTAGCTGAGATATATGAAAGAAATGTTAGGAACGGTTGGATTTCTCCTTTGTCGGGATTTGATAATTATAAAAATTTATATGGCAGGGT
>CAKRUL010000155.1 GCA_934403665.1 uncultured Clostridia bacterium
TCGTAATATTCATCCGAATCCAGGCTTTCCTGGCGAGCCTTCAGCTCTTCATTTTTCTCCTGCTCCGTTTCCAGCAAAGCGGCGACCTTTTCACTTTCGCTTTTGATATTCACGTTATCCAGAATTGCTTTATAATGCATGTTGCCGAAGTATATGGTAAGCAAAACCAAAACAAAAACGGTAAATCTTTTATAATTGATCTTCCACTTCATAAAAGCAATCCTTTCCTCATTTTCTCCGAATCTTTTTTCGCAGCGTTGCCAATCTTTGCCGCATGTAAT
Source organism: uncultured Clostridia bacterium (assembly GCA_934403665.1). The sequence continues at coordinate 282 of CAKRUL010000155.1, forward strand.
ACCGAAAACGTCTGTTCCGCTTACAAACATTCTTGGCGCGCCGCAAAAAACGTTTTTTGAAAAAGCCAAAGATTCTACTTCCTATTTTACACAATAATAGCGCAGGATACAAGAGTATTTTTAAAATTTTTATAAAAATCGTTAATATTTTTTGAAAAACGGCTCGAAAAAAGCGGCAGAACCATAAAAAATATAAAATCAGCCCCATCACAGCGCCGATCATATTAAAAATGCACAGCATCAATCCGTCCAAACGATAAAATACCATGATCAGATAAGCACAGCAGCTCAATCCAAAGACAATATCCATCGTATGGGTCAGCGGAGCATTGTTTCGATACCGCACCCGCACAGAACGAAAAAGATCGAACAGCACACCCACCGACATTCCGATCATCACATAATAAAAAAAGTGTATGGTCTGCTGCTTTACGGAAAACTCCAACATCGCAGGTTCCTCTATTGAAACATTTTGGAGAAAAAGCTGCCTTTTTGCGCGCCGTACTCCGCATATTCAAAGGAATCAAAGTCTCCCTCGGCAAGCACTTCGCCGGAATCCAGATTCAGCTTTCCGATTTTCAGATCCTGCCCTTTGATAATCAGGTTTCCAAGCTCTGTGGAAAGAACAATGCTGTTTTCATCAAAGGATTCCACATCGTTGACGCCGGAAACCGTCATTTTTTCACGGCTTTCCACGATAATATTGGAAACCGTTTTTTGTGTTTTTCTTTCTTCCATAAAAATAACCGCCTTTCCGTTGATGTTACAATCTATGCGGAAAAACGGTCAATTATGCAGATTTCCGGAAAGAGTTAATCTTCTTCTGCCTTGGTGTCTGCTCCCTCCATATTTTTCCGAAGCGCAGGCATGACAAAAAACACAGACAGAAAAGACGGCATGGAAACCCCAAGGAAAACCGCCGCGATCAAACCGAATACGGCAAACACTCTCGGATCGATTCCGGTGAGTCCGAACACTGCAGAAAGCAGCGCACTCAGAAAGTAAACCGCCGCAAACACAATTGCCAAAACCGATAAAAATGCTACAAATATCAGAAGATTGATGGGCAGACGAATCAGCGCAAACAGAAAACCGTTTTTCAGAAGCGCCGGAAACGACAAATCATAGGTCACCATCATAGGCCAGATATAAAAATTCATGATGACAAGCAGAATTGAAACCGCCAAAAGCGGCAGGAAAAAGTTTTGCAACCTTGCAAGCTCCTGAACCTTAAAATTCGCAATCACCAAAAACATAGAATAGCCGACCAGCAAATTAATCAGAGACATCAAAAAGCCCTGTAATAAATTCTTTTTGAACTGTTCCAAAAAGTCAGACACCACAAAGGAATGTTTGCCGTTTTCCAACGTTTTGAGAACATAAGTGTACCCTGCCGTGGCAGGTCCGATGGTGATCACCGGAATACAAAAAACCATATACAGAATGCTGGCAAGCAGAATCTTTCCGTACTTCCCAAAATATTCCGCAAAAAACAGCAACGGACGGATCAGCGTTTTTTCATCTTTGTCCACGCCTTTTCCTTCCCTGCTGTAGCTGCTCTGATTAAAACTGAAAATTCCCATTTCTCTGCTCCATTCTTCCTTTAAAATTCAATGCCTTCTCTTGCCGATATGCCCCGGTCAAAAGGATGCTTCACCGCCCGGATTTCGGAAACATAGTCTGCTTTTTCCACCAAACATTCCGGCGCATTTCTCCCGGTTAACACCAACTCTACATGCGGATTTTTTTCCTGCATCAACCGCAGCAAATCCTCCTCTTTCAGAAAACCGGCATGAACCGCTCCGATCGCCTCATCCATCACAAGCAGATCACAGAGATGTTCCCGAGCCGCCCGAAAACAATATTGATAAGCCTCCCGCACTTGTTCCTGCAACACTTTTTTCTCGGGTTCGGTCATGTCCCATAAAAATTTGTGACTGGTCTCGAAACAGACGGTCTCTATCCGGCGGTCGATCGCCTGCAACATCGCAATTGCTTTACATTCTCCGCTTTGCTCCGATTTCAGAAACCGGACAATTTGAACGCGCAGCCCTGCACCGAAAGCACGCACGGCAAGTCCGCAGGCCGCCGTGGATTTGCCTTTGCCATCGCCTGTATAAATATGTATCAAACCCAGTGACATCTTTTTCTCCTTTCCCGACATCGCGGAAAAACAAATGATTTTGTTTTCATTTTTTTATTATACTATAAACAAACGAAAATTTCTACACCTTTTATTCATTATTCCCGATTTGTCTGTGCTTTTTCCTTTGAAATTTGGAAGGATTGTTATTGAATTTTTATTCATAATAATGTATAATTAATAATAATTCTTGTATGATCACCGAGCCGAAAGCATATCGGCTCTCCATTTCTGAACGGAGGAAACTGTCATGATTCGTGTTTCTGTACTTGGCGCAACCGGTTACGCCGGAATTGAATTGGTTCGCCTGCTTGCCTCTCATCCGGAGGTCTGCATCAAAAATCTGGTCTCCCACAATTTTGCAGGAGAAAAAATCGCAAAAATATACCCCAACTTTCAAAATGTTCTGGATCTCGAATGCACTTCTTTGGACACCAAAAAAATTGCGGAGGAAAGCGATGTGGTATTCACCGCCTTGCCGCACGGCGCCTCCAAAACAGTGATTCCGGAATTATACGAATACGGGGTAAAGATCATTGATTTAAGCGGCGATTTCCGCTATAACGATGAAAAAGTTTATGAAGCTTGGTATGGAGAGCCGCACAACAATCCCGAATTGATGAAAAAGGCGGTATACGGTCTTTGCGAGCTTCACCGCGAGGCAATCAAAAAAGCCGACATTATCGGCAATCCGGGCTGTTACACCACCTGCTCCATTTTGGGGAGTGCGCCTCTGTTTGCCAATCGATTGATTCAAACCGACTCGGTCATCATAGACGCCAAATCCGGAGTGACCGGTGCAGGGCGTTCCACCGCTTTGGACAACAGCTTCTGTGAATGCACGGAGAATATGAAGGCATATAAAATCGCGACACATCGTCACACTTCCGAGATTGAACAGGAATGTTCTCTGCTGGCAGGCGAAACGGTGACCCTTTCCTTCACCCCTCATTTGGTGCCGTTAAAACGCGGCATTTTGGCGACCATTTATGCAAAGCTCTCTCAAAAAAACACCGAAGAGGAGCTTCTTGCATTGTATCGGGAATTTTATCAGCAGGAGCATTTTATCCGGATATATGACAAGGGAACTTTCCCGGAAACCAACCATGTGGCAGGCTCCAATTTTGTGGATATCGGCATCAAAGTGGATGAGCGGCTTCAACGGGTTATCGTGGTTTCCTGCATTGATAATCTCATAAAAGGCGCGGCCGGCCAGGCGATTCAGAATATGAACCTGCTGTTTGGTTTGCCGGAAGGAACCGGAATTTCCAATCCCGGATTTTATTTGTAGAAAGGAAAAATACCATGAAAAACGATATGGAACTCTTTATCAAAAAAGCCGGGATTCTGATCGAGGCGCTTCCCTATATCCAAACCTTTGCCGGCAAAACCTTTGTCGTCAAATACGGCGGAAATGCAATGATCAACGAATCTCTCAAAAATGCGGTCATGGAGGATCTGACCCTTCTGAAATACATCGGTTTGAATCCCATATTGGTTCACGGAGGCGGTCCGGACATCACCGCAGCGCTGAAAGCACAGCAAGTAGAAAGCAAATTCATCAACGGCCTGCGCGTGACGGACGAACAAACCATGGAGATCGCACAAATGGTGCTGGTGGGAAAAACCAACAAGGAAATCGTGGCTCTTTTGAACCAGAAGGGCGGCCGTGCAGTCGGTCTGTGCGGCATCGACGGACAGCTGATCGAATGTGAAAAATGCTTCACCGAGGTGGAAGGCAAACAGCAAGATATCGGTTATGTCGGGAAAATCACCAAGGTAAACACCAAAATTCTGGAACACATGACGCAGGATGAATATATTCCTGTCGTTGCCCCGGTCGGAGTCGGTCCGGACGGACACAGCTACAACATCAATGCGGATACGGTAGCCAGCGCCGTCGCAACGCATCTTCATGCAGAAAAACTGATTATGCTCACCGATGTGGACGGAATCCGGGTCAACGGAGAACTATTGTATTACAGTCACAAGCAAGAGCTTTTGCATCTGATTGAGCAGGGTGTTATCACAGGCGGCATGATTCCAAAGGTTTTGGGCTGTCTGGAAGCGCTGGAACAGGGAGTTGGTTCGGTTCATATCATTGACGGG
>CAKRUL010000156.1 GCA_934403665.1 uncultured Clostridia bacterium
CAGACGTTTTTTTCTGTAATGTGATTCCTTGGGACAGATGATTTTGAATCAAGAAATTGTATCGATACTTTTCTCTGTCCTCACTCCGAAGCGGAGACGTTTCCATTCTCCTGTTTTAACAGCGTCTCGCCGATTTGAAAAACATTTCCCGCGCCGACGGTTATCACAAGATCTCCTGTTTTTGCATGCCGGCGGATATAGTCAACAATCTGCACAAAATCGGGAAGGTATAAAGCCCCCTCCACCTGATCTGCCAAATCCTTTGCGGAAATACCGTAAATATTTTGTTCCCGGGCGGCATAGATATCCGTTATAATCAGTGTGTTCACACCGCTTAAGACTTTCACAAACTCCGGCAGAAGAGCCTTTGTTCGGGTATAGGTGTGCGGCTGAAAGATGAAATACAAATGATTGTATTTCATATTAGCAAGAGAGTTCCGCGTAGAGGCAATTTCGGTCGGATGATGTGCATAGTCATCATAAACTGCAATTCCCCGGAATTCGCCCTTCCGTTCGAAGCGGCGCTTTGCGCCTCCGAAATGCTTTAATCCCAATAAAATTTCATCAAAACGAACGCCTAAAAGCAAGGAGCAGAGCGTTGCGGCAAGAGCGTTTCGAACGTTGTGACTTCCCTTGATTGAGAGCTCCGCTCGTCCCAGATTTTCCCCTTTATAAATCACGTCAAAGGACGGATGCCCCTCGCTGTCGTAAGCCACGTTCTCCGCATAAATGTCATTCTCCGCACCCATGCCGAAAGAGTAGGTTCTGCATTGAATTCCCGACCGGATCGCACGGCAGTTTTCATCATCGCCGTTTAAAACAACAAATCCGTTCTCATCCGTACGGTTGGCAAATTTCAGAAAAGCAGACTTGATATGTTCAATGTCCCTGAAATAATCAAAATGATCTTACTCAATATTTAAGAGAATCGAAGCATACGGATAAAACTGAAGAAAGCTTTCCACATACTCACAAGCCTCACAGATAAAATATTCCTTTTTCCCGATGTTTAAGTTCCCGTCAATTCGATTAAAATCTCCCCCCACGGAAACCGTAGGCTCCAGATGAGCGTCCAGAAAAATGCTGGCAAGCATAGAAGTTGTCGTTGTTTTCCCGTGTGTTCCGGCAACATTCACGGGATAACGGTACCCGCGCATCATCTCCCCCAAAAGAACGCAGCGCTCCACCGTCAGAATTCCGTTTGCCCTGGCCTGCCGCAACTCCTCGTTGTCGTCGTGGATTGCCGCCGTATAGACGACCAGATCAAAATCCCCGATGTTTTCCGCCGCATGCTTATAAATCACCTTCACGCCAAGCTGTTCCAACGCTTTGGTGTTGGAAGAAACATTGGCATCTGAACCGGAAATGATATGCCCATCGTGAAAAAGAAGTTTGGCAAGCGAGCTCATGCTGACGCCGCCGATGCCGATAAAATGAATTTTGCTGTTTTCCTGCTTCAACACATTTATCACTGAATTCAAGGAAAATTCCCCCTAAAATGAATCTGATTTTACCTTCTTTTAGTTATATTATATAAAAAAATCAGCCGATTAGTCAAACAAAATTCCAAAAAAACAGAAAAACATTTTACAAATTCAAAAAATTGTGTATAATAGAAGTATACATCGGTTTTTCAATTAAGTTTTGGCAGACGGCTGTTGAAAAAGTGGTTGCAATAGAAGGTGGGACAGGCGTTAAGTCAGTACAGGGAGGTGACAGAGGAATGAATATCACAGATATTCGTGTTCGTAAGGTGAATTCTACCGGCAAGATGAAGGCTGTGGTTTCTATTACTTTGGATGATTGCTTCGTGGTTCATGACATTAAAGTAATTGAAGGGCAAGAAAAGCTTTTTATCGCTATGCCAAGCAGAAAAACACCGGAAGGGGAATTTAAAGATATTGCCCATCCGATCAACACCGAAACGAGAGAGTTGCTGGAATCAAAAATTCTGGCTGCCTATGAGGAAGCTCTTTTAGAAGCTCCTGAAAATTTAGAAGAAGAATAATTTATGAAATTTGGAGAGTGTATGTTGCATACACTTTCCAAATTTTATGTTCCAAACAAACTTCACATCGCGTAAAACGAATGATTTTGGAAGGTGTTTATTGTATGAATCGTTTTTCTGCTGTTATTCTGGCAATCGGTGAAGATATAAAAATGAAATCGTCCACCCCGAAAGTTCTGCACAAAATTCTTGGAAAACCAATCATCGACTGGGTGATGGACGCCCTGAACGGTGCACAGGCTGATGAGATTCTCTCTGTGGTTGGGTACGGAAAAGAGCAAGTCATGGAGTATTTGACCGGAAAAGTCAAATGCAGCATTCAGAAGCAGCATCTCGGGACAGGGCATGCTGTTATGCAGTTAAAAGAACAGCTTGGCGATTCTTCCTCTGTATTGGTGCTCTGCGGAGATACTCCATTGATCGACAGTGGAAGCATCCAGGAACTTTATGCCCATCATAAAAATACCGGCAACAACGTCACTGTCGTTTCTGCGGAAACGGATCGTCCTTTTGGTTATGACCGCATTGTCAAGGACAGTGCCGGGAACCTTTTGAAAATCGTGGAACAGAAGGACGCTGCACCGCAGGAAAACACAATGCGGGAAATCAATGCAGGGATATATCTGTTTGAAAAATCCGCTTTGCTGTGCGCTTTGGATTCATTGCATCATAACAACACACAGGGTGAGTATTCTCTGACCGATGCCGTGGAATCTATCGTGAAGGACGGCGGAAAAGCCGGCACCTATACCGTGAATGATTCAAAAAACATCTTAAAAATTAACAACAGAGTACAACTGGCAGAGGCAGCAAAGATTCTGAAGCAAAGAGTGAACGAAACTTATATGCTTGACGGGGTCACCATTGTGGATCCTGAAAGCACTTACATAGAACCGGGAGCTGTGATCGGAAAAGATTCGGTCATCGAACCCAACTGTCAAATCAAAACAGGGAGCCATATTGGGAGCAATTGTGTAATCGGACCGGATACAATAATAAATAACAGCACGGTCGGTGACAGGACAACCGTATTAAAAGCGGTGGTCAATGACAGCAAAATCGGCGCGGACACCACGGTAGGCCCATTCGCCTATATCCGTCCGGACAGTGAAATCGGCAGTCATGTCAAAATCGGCGATTTTGTGGAAATCAAAAAATCCAGAATCGGCAACAACACAAAAGTATCCCATTTAACCTATATCGGCGACGCACAGGTGGGGGAACGGGTTAATTTCGGCTGTGGTACTATCACCGTCAATTATGACGGAAAAAACAAATTTCAAACAGTGATAGAGGATGACGCATTTATCGGTTGCAACACCAATTTGGTCGCACCGGTAACGGTAAGAGAACACTCCTTTATTGCGGCAGGCTCAACCATTCACAAAGAAGTCCCGAAAAATGCTCTTGCCATTTCCAGAGTAAGACAGGAAAATAAAGAAGAATGGGTTTTAAAACGGGATGAAAAACGAAACGGAGGAAAATCAAATGATAACTCACGGTAAGGACATTAAGATCTTTGCTGCAAATTCCAATCCACAGCTTGCAAAGGACATTGCCAACATCCTGGGGGTGGATGTCGGGCAATCTATTATCAACCATTTTTCCGATGGTGAAATCGCTGTGAACATCTATGAAACTGTGCGTGGATCTGATGTTTTTGTTGTGCAATCAACCTCAAACCCCGTAAATGACAACTTGATGGAATTGCTGATTATGATTGACGCATTCAAGCGTGCTTCTGCAGGTCGTATCACTGCAGTAATTCCATATTTCGGCTATGCGCGGCAGGACCGGAAGGCGAAAGCCAGAGACCCGATTTCTGCAAAATTGGTGGCAGATCTTTTGACTGCAGCCGGCGCAGACCGCCTGCTTACCATGGACTTACATGCGCCGCAGATTCAGGGATTCTTCAATATTCCGGTTGACCATTTGCTCGGATCCGCTGTTCTCTGCCCGTATTTTGCGGAAAAATACGCCGATTATGATAATCTGTGCATTGTCTCTCCGGACTTGGGAAGCGTTACCAGAGCACGGTTCTATGCAGATAAACTGGACTGCCCCATCGCCATCATTGACAAACGCCGTCCCAAAGCAAATGTCTGCGAAGTGATGAATATCATCGGCGATGTGAAAGATAAGCATGTCATCATGATTGATGATATGATCGATACCGCCGGAACCATTTCAAACGCTGCCAACGCATTGAAGGAGCGCGGTGCGATTACTGTAAACGCCGCCTGCACCCACGCAGTCTTCTCCGGCCCCGCAATTGAGCGGTTGGAACAGGCTCCGTTTGATGAGGTTGTTATTCTGGATACGATCGCATTGCCGCAGGAAAAGAAACTGGACAAAGTAAAGATTCTGTCTGTTGCGCCGGTCTTTGCAGAAGCCATCGACCGGATTTATGAAGATTTGTCTGTCAGCACACTGTTCGTATAAAAGAGAAGAAACTTGCCAAGCGGCATTCGAGAA
>CAKRUL010000157.1 GCA_934403665.1 uncultured Clostridia bacterium
GTCTCGTTATGTTTCCAATGAAACCGTGACGCGTTTTCAGCCGATGAATATTAACTTTGGCATTATGGATGATTTGGGATACCGCGTCAAGGCGAAAAAATCACAGCGCAATCTTATGAAGTCCGAAAAGGCACTTGCTTTGTTGGAGGAATATATCAACAAGGGGTATAGCTCCTGATATGTGCTGTGTAAAAAAAGAGGAACGACCGAACGTTTTATGGAGAAACGTATGCAAAAACAGTTTTGAAACAGGTAGCTTTTTGACAGGTTTCCACAGAGTTCAAAAATCAAAAAATCATGTATTGACACTTTTCGTACGGAGGCGTATAATACAGAATTGATGTACCTTGTTTTTTCCGTAAACGGAGCGTCTTTTGACAGAAAACAGCGCGATGAGAAGAAAACGGATTTCAGCGTATCAGATGACATTTTGATGTTTGCTTTGGAGAGGTTGCCCGGTGTGTTTTCATCGGGTGTTATTCTGTGTGAAGGCTGTTCCGACGAAAAACGGGAGACGCGGTGCAAAACTAGATTTATGGTAGAAAGAGGTTAGGGGGACATGTATCTCATCGGTTTTTTAATTTGTTTTCCGCTTATGATGGCTCTGCTTCTTTATTTGATTAAGAATGACCATGTGCGGAAATACTTTGTCTATGTCGCTTGCGGGGTTATTATAGCGGCATCTGTTCTGTTTGCTGTGCGGCAGATTGCCGGAGGAGTGAACCGAACATATCTTCAAAATACACATTTGATTGATTTGCTCATGGCTGGGGTAGAATTGGTTCTTTTCGGAATCATTGTCTATTACAGCATCCGTTATCGAAAGTATTATGTGATTCTGATTGCGGCAATCCAGGAATTTTTGCTTCTTTGGACAGAATTTTTCGGTCCGAAGATTGCACATCCCACAGCACATATCTATTCCGACAGACTCACCTTGATTATGTGCCTGATTATCGGCATTGTGGGCTGTCTGATCTGTATTTATGCGACGGGCTACATGAAGGATTATCACAATCATCACAAGGATTTTAAAAACAGAAAACCATTTTTCTTTTCCATGTTGTTTGTCTTTTTAGGCGCAATGTATGGTTTGGTTTGTTCCAATAATCTGACTTGGATTTATTTCTTTTGGGAGATCACCAGTCTGTGTTCCTTCCTGCTGATTGGCTACAATAAGACGGAGGAGGCCATTCGCAATTCCTTCCGTGCATTGTGGATGAATTTATTGGGCGGGCTTGCTTTTGCGGTTGCCATTGTTTACTGCCGGGTTGTCTATCAGCTGGACGGCTTGCAGGAGCTTGTTTTGCTGGGGACCAAAGGCGTTTTGGTGATTATTCCGGTGATTCTGCTGGCATTTGCCGGGCTGACAAAGTCGGCACAGCTTCCGTTTTCCGGCTGGCTTCTGGGCGCTATGGTTGCGCCGACGCCGACCTCTGCTCTTTTGCATTCGGCAACGATGGTAAAAGCAGGCGTATATCTTCTCTTGCGGCTTTCTCCTGCCCTTGCAGGGAATTTGGCAGGAACGATGGTGACCTCCATCGGCGGCTTTACTTTCTTTGCGACTTCTCTTTTGGCAATTGCGCAGACAGACGGTAAAAAAGTGCTTGCTTATTCCACGGTTTCCAACCTTGGGCTGATTACGGCGTGCGCAGGTGTCGGCATTCATGAAGCGGTCTGGGCAGGCATTCTTCTGATGATCTTCCATGCGGTTTCCAAATCGCTGATGTTTCTTTCGGTGGGAGCGGTGGAAAACTGCACCGGAAGCCGGAATATCGAGGACATGCACGGCTTGATTGTGAAATTGCCGAAATTGGCGTTTGTGATGATTGTCGGAATTGCCGGAATGTTCCTTGCACCGTTTGGAATGCTGATTTCCAAATGGGCGGCATTGAAGGCTTTTGTAGATTCCAAAAGCATATTGATGGTAATCTTCTTGGTATATGGAAGTGCCAGCACGCTTTTCTATTGGACAAAATGGCTTGGAAAGATTATTTCAGTGGTACATAACAGTGAAAAAAGAACCGATATCACCAAACGGAGCGAATGGACCTCCTTACTGGTTCAGGCGGTCATTATGATTCTTCTTTGCGTGACGTTCCCCATTATCTCGACGTATTTGATTGAGCCGCTTTTGGGAGAGATGTTCCACGATACGATTCCTGTGATCATCAGCAGAGGAAATGTATTCATTATGGCAATGATGCTGTGTATGATTGCCGTGCTGCCGATCGTTGCAAGACTGCTGGCGCATACAAGAAGGCAGAAGATGGTTCTTTCCTATATGAGCGGTGCCAATGCCGGTGACGACAGAAACTTTGTGAATTCTTTTGAACAAGAGACGAAAATGTATTTGGCAGGCTGGTATATGGAGGACTATTTCGGAGAAAAACGTCTGTGGCGTCCTTCCTTGATCGTGGCAACTGCCGCGCTGGTCATCTTGATGATTATAGCAATAGGAGGTGCGGTATAATGGGGATACGCATTGTTTGGGCGATACTTTATTGCATATTGGGACCTGTCATCGGCGGATTGCTGGCAGGCTTTGACCGGAAAATAACCGCCAGACTGCAGGGGCGCAGAGGCCCCTCTATCTTGCAGCCTTTCTATGATTTGTTTAAACTGTTCCGGAAACAGGCTGTCATTGTCAATTCCATGCAGGGATTTTTAATCTGTGGATTTTTTGTGTTTATTGTATTTACCGGGGCGCTGTTTTTCTGGGGCGGAGATTTGCTTCTGGTCTTTTTCTCCCTGACGCTTGCCGGCATCTTCTTTATGATGTCTGCCTGCTCGGCAAACTCCCCGTTCAGTGCGATGGGAGCACAGCGTGAGCTGATGCAGACAATGGCATATGAGCCGATGGTTCTGCTGTCTGCAATCGGATTCTATGTCTGTAACGGCAGCTTTGCAATATCGGATATTGCACGCGCACATTTTCCGGCAATTCTTTATCTGCCCGGCGTATTTATCGGCTTCGTATACATATTGACCATCAAATTCCGGAAATCACCATTTGATATCAGCACGTCTCATCACGCGCATCAGGAGATGGTGAAGGGAATCACCACGGAATTGTCGGGACCTGTTCTGGCGTTGGTGGAGCTGGCGCATTGGTATGAGAATGTATTTCTGCTTGGCGTACTTGCTCTTTTCTTTGTCTCAAGCAGTTGGTGGACATGGATTGTCGCTGTCGTGATGTGCATTGTCTGCTATTTCTTTGAAATTCTGATTGACAACACCTTTGCACGTGTGAAATGGCAGGAAATGCTGAAAACGGCATGGATCGTCACCTTGGTTGCAGGGGCAGTGAACATAATGATTGTGATCCTTATTCTGTAAGGTGCGCATAAAGGAGGAATTATCATGCCGAAAATGGCGAAATCACCCTGGCTTCTGCACTATGACGGTTCCAGCTGCAATGGCTGCGACATCGAAGTGCTTGCCTGTCTGACCCCTGTTTATGATATCGAACGTTTTGGAATTATTAATACCGGAAACCCCAAGCATGCAGATATTCTGCTGATCACCGGGGGAATTAATGAGCAGAATAAACCGGTTGTGGAGCAGATTTATTCGCAGATGCCGAAGCCAAAAGTGGTTGTGGCGGTTGGAATCTGCGCCTGCAACGGCGGAATTTTTAAGGAGTGTTATAATATCCTTGGCGGTGCGGATAAAGTCATCCCGGTTGATATTTATGTGCCCGGATGCGCCGCGCGTCCCGAAGCGATTATGGACGGCGTGCTGAAGGCAGTAGAACTGCTGGACAAAAAACAGCATGAAGCGATGGCGAAGGAGAGGAGAGAGAATCATGCAGGATAATGCAAAATTAATCGTGATTGATCCGAACGTGCTGGTCTCAACCGCACTGGAGATCAAAAACAGGGGATACCGTCTTGTGCAGATTTGTGCAACGCGCACGGAAGGCGGATATGAACTGACGTATTCCTTTGCCAAAGGCTATCGTTTAAAACACCTTCGTTTTGAGATTGCGGAAGGAGCGGAAATCATGAGTATCAGCAATATTTTTGAATCCGCTTTTCTGTATGAAAACGAAATTCATGATTTGTTCGGCGTAAAAATTAATCTGATCAAAATTGATTATAACGGAACACTGTATAAAACGGCAAAAGAAACGCCGTTTAAATAAGAAGGGGGTAAGAAAATGTCTAAGAGAAGTATTGTACCGTTCGGCCCCCAGCATCCCGTTTTGCCGGAACCGATTCATTTGGATCTGGTGCTTGAGGATGAAAAGGTTGTGGAGGCAGTTCCATCGATCGGCTTTGTGCACAGAGGGCTGGAAAAACTGGTCGAGAAGAAGGATTTTCAGGAATATGTTTATGTAGCGGAGCGTATTTGCGGAATCTGCAGCTTCATGCATGGTATGGGATACTGTGAAGCGGTGGAACGGATTATGAATATTGAGATTCCCGATCGCGCCAAATTTTTGAGGGTGATTTGGGCAGAAATGTCCCGTATACACAG
>CAKRUL010000158.1 GCA_934403665.1 uncultured Clostridia bacterium
TTGGTGCTGTGCGGCGTGGCGCTCAGTTCCATGTTTTCCGGGGCAACAACTCTTTTGCAATATTTTGCGGATGATGTCAAGCTGACTGCAGTGGTGTTCTGGACCTTCGGGGATCTGGGACGCGCCTCCTGGAAAGAGATCGGCATCATGAGCGCTGTGGTTTTTTTGTCTCTTTTGTATTTTTATTGGAACCGCTGGAACTACAACGCTTTGCAAAACGGGGAATACACCGCAAAAGGACTTGGGGTACGGGTGGATTCTGTCCGGATTGTCGGGATGTTTCTCTGCTCGCTGACGGCATCGGTTATCGTATCTTTTGTGGGAATCATCCATTTCATCGGACTGATTGCGCCCCATTTGGTGCGCCGTTTTACAGGGAGCGATTCCCGTTATCTGCTTCCTGCCTCCGCGTTGGCAGGAACGGTTCTTCTGCTGGTGAGCGATGCCGCCGCCCGGCTGGTGCTTTCCCCGATGATTCTTCCCATCGGAGCAATCACTTCTTTCTGCGGCGCTCCGTTGTTTCTCTATATTCTGTTCAAAGGAGTGAGAAAAAATTGATTCGCACCGAACATCTGAAGTTTTCTTATTCTGCCGATAAAAAAATACTGGACGACATCTGTTTTCAGGCGGAAGCAGGCTCCTGCACTGCCGTTTTGGGAAACAACGGCGCAGGGAAAAGCACCTTTTTAAAATGCTTGAACCGCATGCTTCTTCCTGAAAAAGGAGTGGTCTATTTGAACGGTACCGATCTTCGTCAAATGCGGCGCAGAGAAATTGCCTGCAATGCCGCCTATGTTACACAGAATCCGCAGAACGCCCGGTTTACTGTCTATGACGCGGTTCTTTTGGGGCGGAAACCTTATGTCCGTGGGAATCCCGCCCCGCAGGACTATGCGGTTACAGAATCCATTCTGGAGCGGCTGTCTCTTTCGCCGCTGGCTTTATGTTACACAGATGAACTGAGCGGCGGAGAACTGCAAAAGGTTATGCTGGCAAGAGCGCTTGCACAGCAGCCAAACGTATTGCTTTTGGATGAACCCACCAGCAATCTGGATCTGAAAAATCAATACGAAACCCTTCGACTGATTCAAAAGCTGGCACAGGAAGAAAAAGTATGCGTGATGATGGTCATTCACGATTTGAATTTGGCGCTTCGCTATTGCGACCGGTTTGTCTTTTTAAAAAATCATCGGGTTTTCCGGCATGGAGGACTTGATTGTGTCACCGCTGAGGTAATCCGTCAGGTGTACGGAATTCCTGCCGCTGTCCGGCAACTGGACGGCATCCCGATGGTGATTCCTCTTCCGGAGGAATAGAAAACTACTTTCTGCCGGGAACGGCAAAAGGCAGAGCATCGGAGGATTCATGAATATTCTGTAAATATTGTGCAGTGGTATTGACTTTCTTTTCAATAACTGAGATAATAAAGTATAGATTTTTAGTTGGAAAGGCGTATCAAATGGGAACTACAAAAGAACCAAAAACGAAATATACGTCCATCGGCGGTCAGGCTGTCATCGAGGGAGTTATGATGCGCGGGCATCATGATATCGCCACGGCGGTGCGTGTGCCGGACGGACACATTGAGATTAAAAAGGAACCGATCAATTTACTGAGCGTGAAATGGAAAATCAATAAAATCCCTATTTTAAGAGGAGTATTTTCTTTTTTTGAATCCATGTATATCGGCGTAAAATGTCTGATGTATTCCGCTAAATTTTTTGAGGAGGAAGAGGACGAGAACAATCCGGAAAAAATGTCGCGGTTTGAAAAATGGATTTGGAACAAATTCGGAGATAAAATATTTACTTATGTGATGTTTTTATCGGTGCTCTTGTCGCTGGTGATCGGAATCGGTTTGTTTATGCTGCTTCCGAATTATCTGGTGGGCTTTTTGAAGGGGCATTTTCCCGACATTTCCGGCATACTGCTGAATTTGCTGGAAGGGGTTGTGCGGATCACGTTTTTTGTGGCTTACATTGCCTTGATTTCCCGCATGAAGGATATCCAACGGGTATTCATGTATCATGGCGCGGAGCATAAAACCATTTTCTGTTATGAACATAAAGAAGAACTGACGGTGGAGAATGTCAAGAAATACAAACGGTTTCATCCGCGTTGCGGAACAAGCTTTCTGTTCATCGTCATGATTGTCAGTATCATTCTGTTCTCTTTTATTTCATGGGATAATCTGGCGGTTCGGATGGTTTACCGTTTGCTTTTGCTTCCGGTTGTTGCCGGACTTTCCTATGAATTAATCCGCTTGGCAGGGAAATACGATAATTGGTTTACAAGAGCTTTGTCTATGCCGGGGATGTGGATGCAGCATCTGACGACCAGAGAGCCGGAGGGCGATCAGATCGAGGTTGCCATCGCGTCTTTAAAAGCTGTGCTGTAATGAGAAAATTTTGGGAGGTGTAAAAGCTTTTTTTGCATCTCCTTTTTGATTGGAGCAGAGATGAACATCAAAGAATTGTTAAAAGCAGGAACGGAAAAATTAAAACAGAAAGAGTCCGGTGCATTGGAGGCGCAGATGCTTCTCTCCTGTGTTTTGGGCATGGAACGCACCAGACTGCTGGTATATGGAGAGCAACCGGTCAGCAGCGAAGAGGAAGAACGCTATTTCTCACTTTTGAAACAGCGTGCGGAGAATGTTCCGGTTCAGTATCTGACAGGGGAATGTGAATTCATGGCGCTTCCGTTTTATGTGGATTCACATGTGCTGATTCCCCGATGTGATACCGAAATTTTGGTGGAGCAAGTGCTTTCCAAAGTCGGCAAGGAACCGGTAACGATTGCGGATCTTTGTTGCGGATCCGGCTGTATCGGAATCAGCCTGGCACATTATCTGCCGAAGGCAAGCGTCCTTTTGGCGGATCTTTCCGAAGGGGCGCTCTGTATTGCGCAAAAAAATGCTGAGCGGCACCATGTTGCAGACCGCGCGGTTTTTCGGAAAATGGATTTGCGAGAACAGACGCTGGAGGAACAGGTGGACGTGCTTGTCTCCAATCCGCCCTATATTCCGGCCAAGGACATTGCATCGCTGGAGCCGGAGGTGAGGGATTATGAACCGCGCTTAGCGCTGGAAGCGCCGGAAAACGGCCTGCAGTTTTACCGCATTCTTTGTGAAAAGCATGCAAACAGTCTGAAAAAAGGCGGCTTGATGGCAGTGGAAGTGGGCATCGGGCAGGCGGAAGAAGTTGCTCGGAAAATGGAACAGCATTTGGAACAGATTACGGTGCATCGGGATTTGCAGGGAATCGCCCGTGTTGTGATGGGCATTCGGAAATAGAACGAATCTTTCCGCCCTCAGGAAGAAAGAAGAAGCCGAAGCAAAATGAAACATCATTTTGCTTCGGCTTCTATTTTTGTTCCGGCATTTTTCGGTTAATTTTATGCATGAATCTTCGTTTTTATTTTTCCGGAAGCAGACCGTCGAAGAAAATATCATTGATTTCCCGCAGGGAAAGATCCAGTAAATCTTTTAACAATAGTATTTGCTTCCCGGAGAACGTGCATGAATCGGCATTTTCTTTCATACAATAAGTTTTAATGGAAATATGAAGGGCTTTGGCAAGGTCTTTTTGTTTCACATCATGTTCTACTCTTTTTGCTTTGAGCAGATTGGTATCCATTTTGCCACCTCCTAACAATTCAGTAGACGATTTACAATTACATTATATAAAACAAACGGTAATTTGTCAAGTTTAAATATGGAAATAATTATAAAATTGGTAATACGGATTGTTGTTTTTTGCCTTCCTGTTGTATAATAAACAAGAAATGAGGTGATTGCATTGACGTTTGGCGAAAAAGTTTTGCTTCTGTTGAAGAAAAATCAGATGACGCAGAAAGAATTAGCGGAAAAGATTCATACCACAGAAGCCTCTATCTCCAGATATACGAATAATACGCGCCTGCCGAAAGGGGATATGGTCGTCAAAATTGCCAATGCACTGCATACCACAACCGATTTTCTGCTCAGTGAAGAGAAAAGCATCACCTTGCATCTGCCTCTGTCTGTGGCAGAAGAAAAAACGGAACGCAGGTTTCAGGAGGCAGATCTGCTCCCCGGTTTTTCGGAGGAGGAAAAACGATTGCTTTACAACTACAGCCGGTTGAGTGAAAAACTGAAAAGGGTATTGCTTTGCGTGAGCGACACGCTTCTGAAAGAGGAGGAAAAGGACGCTTTTTAAAAGCAAGTAATTCTGCTTTTCCTTTGCGGAAAGAAAAAAAGAGAGACAACGTCTGTTTCGTTTTGTGCGGAACAGACGTTTTTTGTGTCTTCTTTTTTCAAAATGTGTTCAGAAGATGTTGACGGATTTGGCCACCTAAGTTGCAGGATTTGAACATTGTGTTTCCAAAAAGGAATTGCTATAATGTAACTGCAAAACTGACCAAAACAACCCGAAAGAGAGTAAGGAGAAGGGGACATGAAAAAGATAGGATTCATTGATTATTACCTGGACGAATGGCAT
>CAKRUL010000159.1 GCA_934403665.1 uncultured Clostridia bacterium
ACTGGAGGCTGTCGGATATATTCTGTTCTCTATGAATTTCGAAACCAAAAGCGCCCGGATCGAACTGCTTGCGGTTTCCCGGGACTATCGCAGACAGGCAATCGGCCGGAAAATGATGAACATGCTGGAGGGCTTTTTGACGGAAAACGGCATAGAATCCGTTTTTGTCGGCACGCAGCTTGACAATACTCCGGCCGTTAATTTTTATCATAAATGCGGTTTTTCCGAAAAATCTCTGAGCAGTATTTATCATTTGTGGCACGGGGAGGAGCAGCAATGAATCTTTTATATCTGTCCACCGTATTTCCGACCGAACAGCAGGGGGCAACGATTTATACCGATCTGGCGGAGGCACTTCAAAAAGCTGGGCACCAAATCACTGTCGCGGCGGCAGACCATACCGCCGATGGAATTACAAGACTTGGAACCGAGAGAAATCTCTCTGTTTTACGGGTGCATACTGCACCCTATTATAATGTGAATTTTATGCGGAAGGGCATCGCGACTTATTTGCTTCCGAGGCAAATGATACGCGCTATCCGGAAGCATATCGGAGCACAGGCATTTGATCTTATTTTATTTGAATCGCCGCCGGTGACGTTGTCAAAGACGGCAGCTTGGACAATGAAATATTTCAAATGCCCTTCTTTTTTGATGCTGAAGGATCTGTTTCCGCAAAACGGCGCAGATCTTGGGTTGTACCGCTCCGGCGGATTGCTTGAGAAGGTGTTCCGTGCGCAGGAAAAAAGACTGTATCAGTGCGCAACCGGAATCGGATGTATGTCGGAGGCAAACCGGCAGTATCTTTTAAAGCACCATCCGGAACTGCCGGAGAAGAAGCTGCTGATTTTTCCGAACACCAAAAGTTTTCATCCGCTTGTGCCGAAGAATATCGCATTCCCACTCCGGAAAGCATATGGAATTCCGGAGGATGCCGTTGTTTTTCTGTTCGGCGGCAATCTTGGAAGACCGCAGGCGCTTGACTTTTTGACAGAAACTATGATATCTTTAAAAGAAGAGAAAAAAATATTTTTTGCCCTGGTAGGGCGCGGCAGTGAAAAGGCCAAAGCAAAGAGCCGCTTGGAGAAGGCCGGCTATCAAAATTACAGAATGATTGAGAACCTTCCTCGGGAAAAATACGAAGCATTTGTAAGAGAATGCGACGTTGGGCTGATTCTGCTGGATTATCGCTTTACCATTCCGAATTATCCGTCCAGGATTCTCTCCTATATGGAGTGCGGCATGCCGGTATTGGCAGCGACGGACCGAGTGACGGATATCGGGGATACGATTCGTGAGAGCGGTTGCGGTACTGCGGTTTATTCCGATGATATCACTTTGTTTGCAGCACAGATCAGACAGATGGCCAAGGACGGAGATATGCGCCGTAAAATGGGACTGGCAGGACGCAGATATGCGGAACAGCATTTTGATGTTTCCGTTTCGGTGCAGAAGATAACGGAATTCTTGGAAACAGGCAAAAAAACGGAGAAATAGAATGAAAGAGGGAGCAACATGGCACAATCCATATTTCGTGAAAAAACCTTATTGATTACGGGGGGAACAGGATCGTTCGGCAATGCGGTATTGAACCGTTTTTTGAATACGGACATCGGAGAGATTCGCATTTTTTCCCGGGATGAGAAAAAACAGGACGATATGCGGCATGTATACCAGGTCCGCTATCCGGAGTTGAGTGAAAAAATCAAGTTTTATATTGGCGATGTGCGCGATTTGGCGTCGGTCAAGAACGCCATGCACGGAGTGGATTATATTTTTCATGCCGCAGCGCTGAAACAGGTTCCTTCCTGTGAATTCTTTCCGCTGGAGGCCGTGAAAACCAATGTGCTTGGAACGGATCATGTTCTGACGGCTGCCATTGAGGAGGGCGTGAAAAAAGTCATTTGCCTTTCAACAGACAAGGCGGCTTATCCGGTCAACGCTATGGGAACGTCAAAAGCAATGATGGAAAAGGTATTTGTGGCGAAGTCCCGCACGGTGTCTCCGGAGCAAACGCTCATCTGCGGAACGCGTTACGGAAATGTGATGTGTTCCAGAGGTTCTGTGATTCCTCTGTTTATCGAACAGATCAAAAGCGGCAACGCGCTGACGGTGACCGAACCGGCAATGACTCGTTTTATCATGAGCCTGGAAGAAGCGGTGGAGTTGGTGCTGTTTGCTTTTGAAAATGCACAGAGCGGAGATATCATGGTGCAAAAAGCGCCTGCCTGCACCATCGGCGTGCTGGCACAAGCGGTGAAAGAATTGTTTCATGCTGAAAATGAAATCAAAGTGATCGGAATCCGGCACGGAGAAAAAATGTATGAGACGCTTCTGACAAACGAAGAATGTGCAAATGCGGTTGATATGGGAAATTTCTACCGTGTTCCTGCGGACAAACGCAGCTTGAATTATGATAAATATTTTAAAGTCGGCGACAAAGAACGCAATCCCTTGACGGAGTTCAATTCCAATAACACGGAGCTGCTACAGGTGGAGCAGGTGAAAGAAAAACTTCTCAGCCTGCAATATATCCGGGATGAAATCGCTCAATGGGAGGAAAACAGATGAAACTGTTAATTACCGGAGCAAAAGGCTTCGTCGGAAAAAATCTGATCGCACAGCTGCATAATCTGAAAGACGGAAAAGCCAAAAGAGAAGGACTGACCTCAGAGCTTACACTTTATGAATATGATATAGATACCAATCCCGAATTGCTCGCTCTCTATACGAAGGACTGCGATTTTGTGTTTCACTTGGCAGGCGTCAACCGTCCAAAGGATGAAAAAGAATTTATGGAGGGGAATTTCGGATTCACTTCAATGTTGCTGCAATCCCTGCAAAAAAACGGGAACAAAACACCGGTTTTGATTACTTCCTCGATTCAGGCTGCATTGGATAACCCTTACGGACGCTCGAAAAAAGCAGGGGAAGATTTGATTTTGGATTATGGCAGAAAGAACGGGGTCAAAACGTTGGTGTATCGGCTTCCTAATGTGTTTGGAAAATGGTGTCGCCCCAATTACAACAGTGCCGTTGCAACCTTTTGTCATAATATCGCCAGCGACTTGCCGATTCAGGTCAATGACCCGAATGTGGATATGCGGCTGGTGTATATCGATGATGTGGTGGAGGAATTTCTTTCTGCTCTACAGGGAAATGAAAACAGAGAGGGCGAATTCTGCTTCGTTCCGACGGTTCATTCGGTGAAACTGGGCGAGATTGCAGAGTTGCTGCATTCCTTTCGGGAAAGCCGGAAAACGCTGTCTGTTCCGAAGCTGGACAATCCGTTTGCCAAGGCACTGTACAGTACCTATTTAAGCTATCTTCCGAAGGATCAGTTTTCCTATCCGCTGAAGATGAATACGGATGATCGGGGGAGCTTCACTGAAATCATCCGCACACCGGACAGAGGGCAGTTTTCGGTCAATATTTCCAAGCCGGGAATCACCAAGGGCAATCACTGGCATCACACGAAAAATGAAAAATTTGTGGTGGTCAGCGGAACAGGTCTCATCCGGTTCCGAAAAATCGGAAGCGAGGAAATACTGGATTACCATGTCAGCGGCGAACATATCGAAGTGGTCGATATTCCGACCGGATATACGCACAGCATCGTCAATGAGGGCGACAACGATCTGGTGACTTTTATGTGGTGCAATGAATGTTTTGACCCGGAACATCCGGACACTTATTTTGAAGAGGTTTCGCAAGGAGAGAAGATATGAGCAAGCTTAGACTGATGACCATTGTGGGCACAAGACCGGAGATTAGTCGTCTTGCTGCGGTCATTAAGAAATGTGATACGTATTTTGAACAGATTTTAGTGCACACCGGACAAAATTATGATTACGAACTCAATCAGGTGTTTTTTGACGATTTGGGACTGCGGGCTCCGGATTTTTATCTGGATGCAGTGGGAAAAGATTTGGGAGAAACCATTGGCAATATCATTGCGAAGTCGTATCGTCTTATAACGGAGCAACAACCGGATGCCCTTCTGATTCTGGGCGATACCAACTCCTGTTTGTCGGCAATCAGCGCAAAGCGTCTGCATATCCCGATTTTTCATATGGAAGCAGGCAACCGATGCTTTGATGAGTGTCTGCCCGAGGAGACAAACCGGAGAATCGTAGACCACATTTCGGATATGAACCTTTGCTACAGCGAGCATGCCCGTCGTTATCTGAACGCAGAGGGAACGGCCAGAGAAAGAACCTATGTGACAGGTTCTCCGATGGCGGAAGTGCTTCATGCCAATTTGGAAGCCATTCAAAGGAGTGATGTTCTGAATCGTTTGGGACTGAAAAAGGGAAACTATATTTTGCTTTCTGCCCATCGGGAGGAAAATATTGACACGGAAGCAAACTTTTTCAGCTTAATGAATGCGGTGAATGCATTGGCGGAAAAATATGATATGCCGATTCTGTATTCC
>CAKRUL010000160.1 GCA_934403665.1 uncultured Clostridia bacterium
ATATAACTCTGCGATTTCTACAGCCTCCTGTTTGTCGCTGTTGCGGACGGAAAGAAACACGTTTCCTTTTTCCTTCACATGGATTCCGGCTGCAATAACACCTTTGTAAAGCGCTTCGTCAAGCGTTTTTCCGATTCCGAGCACTTCTCCGGTCGATTTCATTTCCGGCCCGAGGCTTGCGTCCACCCCGTGCAGCTTTTCAAAAGAGAAAACCGGAACCTTCACACAAACATATTCGCTTTCACGATACAATCCCGTGCCATATCCAAGCTCTTTCAGCGGCGTGCCCAAAATAACCTTCGTTGCCAAATCCACCATCGGAACAGTCGTGACTTTGCTGATATAGGGAATCGTTCTGGAGGAACGCGGATTGACCTCAATGATATAAACCTCATCTTTATAAACCACAAACTGGATATTGACAAGTCCTTTCACATGCAAAGCCATTGCCAGCTTTTCGGTGTAATCGATAATGGTATTTTTAATGCGTTCCGACAGAGATTGTGCCGGGTAAACCGAAATACTGTCGCCAGAATGCACACCTGCCCGTTCCAAATGTTCCATGATGCCCGGAATCAAAATATCCTTGCCGTCACAGATTGCATCCACTTCGATTTCTTTGCCCTCCATGTATTTGTCCACAAGAATCGGATGCTCCTGAGTGTGAATATTGATGATTTCCATAAATTCTTTGATGTCTTCATCACAGTAGGCAATTTCCATTCCTTGTCCGCCGAGCACATAGGAAGGACGGACAAGCACCGGATATTCCAGCTCATGAGCAGCCTGCAGTGCTTGTTCCGTGGTAAATACGGTGTGGCCCTGCGGTCTCGGAATATTGCATTGTTCCAGAATCTCGTCGAATTTTTCCCGATCCTCTGCGGCATCGATATCTTCCAGCTGTGTGCCGAGAATCTTAACGCCGAGTTCCGTCAGCGCTTTCGTCAGTTTGATTGCAGTTTGTCCTCCAAATTGAACGATGGCGCCGTCCGGCTGTTCCACACGGATCAAATTTGCCATGTCCTCTTTGGTCAGAGGCTCAAAATAGAGTTTATCAGAGGTATCAAAGTCGGTGGAAACCGTTTCCGGATTATTATTTGCCGTGATGGTTTCATACCCTTCTTCCTTTAATGCCCAAACACAGTGCACCGAACAATAGTCAAATTCGATTCCCTGACCGATGCGGATCGGTCCCGATCCCAAAACAAGAATTTTCTTTTTATCTGTCCGAACACTTTCGTTCACATCATCATGTGTAGAATAATAATAGGGAGTCTGTGCTTCAAATTCCGCCGCACAGGTATCCACAATTTTATATACGCCGTGCTTTGGCTCAAATTCCAACGGCTTTCCGGATATCCGTTCAATGACAGTGTCCAAAAATCCGTATTTTTTTGCGGTGTTGTATCCTTCCTGTGTAAGATTGTTTTTGATCTGCTTTTCAAGAGCAACAATATGTTCAAATTTTTTCAGGAAGAACAAATCGATCCGGGTGATTTCATGTTGGAGATTGCCATAACTTCTCCGGGTGCTTTCATCTGCGTTCCGAGAATTTTTTTTGCTTTTACAAATTTGTCAAACGGAAAACGCGGAAATTTAATCACGCAATAATCAATCGCAGGTTCAAAGCAGGCATATGTTTTCTTTGTGATTGCATTGACGATTTCATCCAGACCGTATCCGATGGCGATTTTTGTCGCCACTTTTGCAATCGGATAGCCGGTCGCCTTGGAGGCAAGTGCAGAGGAACGGCTGACGCGCGGGTTTACCTCAATCACTGCGTATTCAAAGCTATTTGGCTCCAAAGCAAACTGCACGTTGCATCCGCCCTCGATCCGGAGCGCTGAAATGATATCCAGAGCAGAGCTGCGAAGCATCTGATATTCTTTATCTGCCAGCGTCTGACAAGGCGCTACCACAATGCTGTCTCCGGTGTGGATTCCCACCGGGTCAATGTTTTCCATACTGCAGATGGTGATCACATTTCCCTTGGAATCCCGCATGACCTCGAACTCAATTTCCTTCCATCCGGAAATGCATTTTTCAATCAATGCTTCATGCACACGGCTCAACCGCAGTCCGTTGGAACCGATCTCTGTCAGTTCTTCTTGATTGTAAGCGATACCTCCGCCGGTTCCTCCCAGCGTATAAGCCGGACGAACAATCACGGGATATCCGATTTCTTCAGCAAAATCCAATGCGTCCTGCAATTCATGGACAACTTTGGAGGCGATACACGGCTGATGAATGCGTTCCATAGTATCTTTAAACGCCTGCCGGTCCTCCGCACGCTTGATGGAATCAACATTGGTTCCAAGCAATGTAACGTTGTGTTCCTCAAAAAAACCTTCTTCTGCCAATTCCATCGCCAGATTCAGACCGGTCTGTCCGCCCAGCGTCGGCAGAACGCTGTCCGGTTTTTCCTTGAGAACGACTTTTTTTACCGTCTCTGTATTTAACGGTTCAATATAAACATGATCCGCAATATTGTCATCTGTCATAATGGTAGCCGGATTGGAATTTATCAAAACAACTTCCAGACCTTCTTCTTTCAATGCCCGGCACGCCTGCGTTCCTGCATAATCAAACTCGGCAGCCTGTCCGATCACAATCGGTCCGGATCCGATGACCAATACTTTTTTTATGTCTTTATTTTTTGGCATCTGCTTTGCTCCTCTCTTTCTTTTCCATCATCAATGCTACAAACTCATCAAACAGATAACCGGTATCCATAGCACCGGAAGAAGCCTCCGGATGGAACTGAACCGTAAAAACGCCGTTGTTGTAGCGAACGCCCTCCACCGTATCATCATTGATATTGATATGACTGACCTCTCCGATCTCCGGGGAAATGGAATCAGCCAGCACCGCATAACCGTGATTCTGACTGGTGATATAGGTTCTGTCATGCTTTAAATCCTTAACCGGATGGTTGGTTCCGCGGTGTCCGTATTTCAGCTTTGCAGTATCGCCTCCCATTGCCAAGGCTGTCAGCTGATGCCCTAAACAAATTCCAAACATAGGAATTCCGCTTTCAAACAGGACTTTGATGTTTGCGATAATATCCGCGCAGTCCTTCGGATCGCCCGGTCCGTTCGACAGCATAATGCCGTCAGGGCATGTTTTCAGGATTTCCTGCGCGGAGGTGGTCGCCGGATAAACGGTCACTTCACATCCCCGGCGGACTAAGGAGCGCAGAATATTTCGTTTGAAGCCAAAGTCATACAAAGCAACCCGGCACTTTGCATTGTCGCAAATGTGGGTTTCTTTCTCTCCGACCGTCACGCTGTAAACAGGTTTATCGATTCTATAGGTCTTGATTTCTTTAAGACGGGATGTGATTTCACTTTCCGTCGGTTCCCCCACCAGAATAGCACCATTCAGCGAGCCTTTTTCCCGAAGTATTTTGGTAAGTGCTCTGGTGTCAATTCCTTCGATGGCTACGATATTATTTTCCTCCAAAAACTGATCCAGTGTTTTATCGCATCGAAAATTGCTGGGATAACCGCACAGCTCTCTTACCACAAATCCCTTAACGACAGAACCGTGTGATTCATAATCAAAGTGATTGATTCCGTAATTTCCAATCAGAGGATAAGTCATCGTGAGAATCTGCCCTGCATACGATGGATCAGTCAAAATTTCCTGGTATCCTGTCATAGAAGTGTTAAATACAACCTCTCCGACAGAATCGTGCGGACTCCCGTGGATGATGCCTTTAAATTGTGTACCGTCTTCTAATAATAAAATGCCTTTTTGCATCGTACATACCTCCCATATCCTAAAATTGGATCACATTTATTTGATAAAGCTGACAATTTCATCCCGCATGCGAATGGCTTCGTTCCGCGCGGCGACAGCATATTCTTCTTCTTGATAGTTTCCTTTTTGATAAGCGCACATGATTCCCCGTGACGAATTCACGATTGCTCCCAGCCCGTCCTGATTGAAGGAATGGGCAACGTCTTTTGCCTTTCCGCCTTGCGCCCCATAACCGGGCACCAAGAAATAGGTGTGCGGAAGCTGTTCCCGCAATTTTTTTGCCTCTTCCGGATAAGTGGCGCCGACCACAGCACCGACATCGGTATATCCTGATTTTCCAACCGATTCTTTTCCCCACTTATCCACGAGAAGAGCCATTTTTTCAAATACAGTCTGACCGTTTTCCAAGCGCAGATCCTGCAATTCTCCGCTGGAGGAATTTGAGGTTTTCACCAAAACAAAGATGCTTTTTTGATGTTCTTTGCAATTTCGTAAGAACGGAAGGATGCCGTCACTCCCGAGATAGCCGTTCACAGTGAGGGAATCCGCTCCGAAAGCCGGAGAAAAAATATCATTTTCATAGACCGCTGTTCTTCCGAGATAGGCTGTTGCATATGCCTCCGATGTGGCACCAATATCATTTCTTTTTCCGTCCAGAATGACATACAGCCC
>CAKRUL010000161.1 GCA_934403665.1 uncultured Clostridia bacterium
TGCATAAGGATGCAGATTTGGTACTGTTTGACGCCGACATTCAAGTGAAGATGACGATGGTAGAAGGGCGGATTGTTTATCAGAAAGCTCAAAAAGAGGCTCCTTTCGGAAAATGAATGGAAATGAAATTGTTAAAAGGCAGTGTGAAAAATTGTTTTCATACAGCCTTTTTCTGTTCGGGGCCTATTTCATTTTCTGAGGGTCAACGCTTCTTTCTGCAATTTCAATGGCTTTTGTCACGATGTTTCCGCAGTTTCGGGAAGAGACATTTCCCCATCCACCGTCTCGGGAAACGGCGTCAAAAACGCCCAATTCCTTTGCAATTTCGTATTTTAACGCTTCACTCATTTTCTTTCTTCGGCTCATTGAAAAAATCTCCTTTCAGAATGAAAAATGAAATGTAATTCCATAAAAACAAAATAGAATCCAGCCATAGTATCTGCCATATTGATGTTTTTTATCAGGAGAGTTTATCCTTTTTTTGCGGCATCCGCTGTCTGATATAGACGAACGGCAAAAAGTGCGAGAAAAGGAAAAAGAATCATTCCGGCAACGCCCATTGTCCGCAGACCGATATACATGGAAAACAGACTGATGAGCGGATGAATACCGAGACTTTCTCCGATGATTTTCGGTTCGATCAGCTGGCGCACTCCGATGCAAATCACGTATAAAATCAAAAGCGCAATTGCCGCGGAAAGTTCTCCTGCCGCCGCTTTCATAACGCTCCACGGAAGCAGAACAGCTCCTGTTCCGAACAGGGGAAGTGCATCCAGAGCGGCAGTGCCGAGAGCAAGGAGAAATACGTGATGCAGATGAGAGATTTCCATCCAATTCATCATGCAGAATCCAACCAGGAGCTCGACAAAGGTAATTCCCATCAGAATCAACTGCGCTTTTCCATAGGAAAGCACAGACTCCTGTGCAATCTTTTTCAGTTTTTTGATGTGCTGCAGATGTCGGGGATTCAGATGACTGAGAAAAAAGGCAGAAATTCGTTTTTGATCCGTCACGAGGAAAAAAGATGCCGCCATACATACGGCGACCGAGACAAACATCTGCGGAACAAATGTTGTAAAGCTTCCGGCTGCACGAATCATCCATTGTGCAGCCGGCAGAATCATATTTTTCACGTTTTTTGTCAAATCAAAATCCATGGGGAGAAGCATATGCAGCCGTTTGGAAATCAGATGCAATCCCTGCATCGCTCGGTCAAGACAGGTTGGATTGTTCAAAAATTCTGTCAGGGTGTCCTTACAGAAAAAATAGGCTTCTGTGACACAGAAAAAGAGAAACACGCACAGAATACCAAACACGATAAAAACGGCGAGAACAGCGCAGATTTTTCGGTTTAGTTTCAAGTGTCGGTGAAGAAATTCCGCAAGGGGATTCATCAGCATGGCAAAGAGAGCGGCGCATGCAAAGGGAGCAATCATTCCAAAGTTCCGAAAGAGTATAAAACAGGCGATAATGCTGAAAATAATAAAACAGGAAAGTCCTGTAAAAATGCTTTTCTGCTTTTCCCAATTCATGATGAACCCTCTTTGCAAAGCGTGTGGCGCATCATGCGCCATATGAGTCATTACAATTCATTGTTTATGACTTTTTCAAGCAAAGTATGCCCTTCTTCCAGAAAAATATCACTTTTCTGCGCATAATTTTCGGTATACACCGCATCTGCATCCCGAAGTTGATTGTCAGAATCCTTCAGAAGCAGGAACGGAATCGGATCGGCGGTATGCGTTTTCAGCTTCAGGGGCGTGGGATGATCCGGAAGAACCAGCAGCCGGAACGGCTCTTTTAATTCTCTGAGACACCGGAGAACCGGACCATATATTTTTTCATCAATGAGTTCAATCGAGCGGATTTTATCTTCCGCACTGCCCTGATGTCCGCTTTCGTCGGCGGCTTCCAAATGAATATAAAGATACTGTGTGCCGTCCCGCAAGGCTTTCAGCGCGGCATCCCGCTTCCCGTCAAAATTCGTGTGGACGGTTCCGGTGGCACCCGGCACTTCAATGATATTCAGGCCGGTTAAAACGCCGATTCCTTTGATTAAATCCACGGCGGAGATGACTGATCCGGTCATGTGATATTTGTCGGAAAAGCGATCCAGACGAGGCTTCACGCCCTCTCCCCAAATCCAGAGAGAATCGGCAGGGTGAAGACCGCGGCGGATGCGCTCCTGATTCACCGGGTGCTGTTTTAGGATTTCATGGCTTTTTTTCATGAGGGAGAGAAGCACGAAATCCTCCGGAAGGTACTCCTTGATCGGGCGGTCGGAAATGTCATGGGGCGGCGTCAGTCTGCCGGCTTTCTTTTCATCTTTGCGAATGAGAAGATGACGATAGCTGACTCCTGCGAAAAGTTGAAACAGTTCCGAATCCAGTTCCTGTTTTAACGTTTGGATGAGCGCGGATGCCTCCTGGGTTGTAATCTCTCCGGCGCTGTAATCCAACATGGTTTTGTTCTCATAGACGGGTTCGTTTGAAAGGGTCACCAGATTGGCGCGATAGGTGATATCTGTGTCGGTCAAAGGAACCCCGATGCTGGCGGCTTCCAGCGGAGAGCGCCCGGAATAATAAATCCTGGGATTATACCCCATGACGCACAGGTTTGCGACATCGCTGCCGGGAGCCATCCCCTCATAAACCGTGCGCATCATTCCCATTTTTCCGTATTTGGCGGCGGAATCCATATTCGGTTTTTTTGCAACCTCCAAAGGAGTTTTTCCTCCGAGACTGTCGCAGGGCAAATCCGCCATGCCGTCGCCTAAAACAATTACATATCTCATGATGTTCCCTCTTTCCTGAAAATAGTATATTTTCCACGCGGACAAATGTATTTTTCAATCTTACAATTTATCTTAACATAAATATAAAATTTGAACATTGCTAAATTCAACGAAATTCGGTTTCTGCGGGAGTGCTTTTTGGTATATTTACATAAAAAAATGAAATTCATCAAACAGATGTGTGATGAAGAAAAATGGAGAGATAGCAAGAAAACAAGAGAAAACACAAGATAATTTGAAACGATGGCTTTTGATGTGACAAAACAAGTGTGATACACTGGTTCGGTAAAAACAATTGTATATGTGAGGTGGACAGAGTGAAAGAAAAGTCAGCCTACTATCTCGTAGAAGAATCAGCGCTCCCGGAGGTGCTTCTGAAAACCATCCATGCAAAACGTCTTTTGGAGACGGAAAAGGCGGAGAATATCAGCGAAGCGGTAAAAATTGCAGACATTTCAAGAAGCGCATTCTATAAATACAAAGACTTAATCAAACCGTTTTACGAATCACAGATCGGCAAGAAAATCACCTTTCTGCTGGTGCTGGAGGATGTTTCCGGCGTACTGTCCAACATATTGAAAGTGATGGCGAAATCCCGCGCCAATATTCTGACCATCAATCAGAATATTCCCGTCAACGGCGTGGCGAACATCACCGTGACGATTGAGACCGAGGAATTGGTATATTCCGTAGAAAAACTGGTGCAGAGACTTCAGCAGGTGGAAGGCGTCAGCAAAATTGACATCATTTCAAACGGTGTTTAAGAGAAAGGAGACACGCATGGCGAAAATAGCAATCATGGGCTTCGGCACGGTCGGTTCCGGCGTGCTGGAGGTTCTTGAAACAAATAAAATTTCCATATCGGAAAAATGCGGCGATACCATCACAGTAAAATATATTTTGGATATTCGGGATTTCTCGGAGGATCCGCATCATGAGCTGTTCACAAAGAATTTTGAGGATATCTTAAATGACGATGAGATCAGTGTGGTTGTGGAGACCATGGGCGGCTTGCATCCATCCTATGATTTCACAAAACGACTTCTTTTAAGGGGCAAGCATGTTGTCACTTCCAACAAAGAGCTGGTGGCAGCTTACGGAGCGGAATTGCTTCAGATTGCCCGGGAAAAGGACATCAATTATCTGTTTGAGGCAAGCGTCGGAGGAGGCATCCCGATTATTCGTCCGTTGAACAATTGTCTCGCGGCGAATGAAATCACGGAAATTGTCGGAATTTTAAACGGTACAACCAATTATATTCTGACGGAAATGTTTGAATCCGGCAAGGAATTTTCCGTTGCATTGAAGGATGCACAGGATAAAGGCTATGCCGAAAAGAATCCGGCGGCGGATGTGGAAGGGCACGATGCCTGCAGAAAGATTGCCATTTTGTCCTCCCTGGTATTCGGCAAACGGGTGGATTATACGAAAATCAACACCGAAGGGATTACGGATATTACGCTGACCGATGTCAAATATGCGGAAGCTTATGACAGCGTGATCAAACTGATCGGGCGCGCCAAGATTGAAAACGACAGAGTTTTTGCATCAGTGGAGCCCACCATGTTAAAGAACAGCCATTCTCTTGCCGGAATCAAGGACGTGTTTAACGGCATCCTGGTAAAGGGGAATGCAA
>CAKRUL010000162.1 GCA_934403665.1 uncultured Clostridia bacterium
TCCCAATGGACAGGAAATGCAACAGCAGCCCTATTTGATTCTTTCCTTTCGGCGCTTGCTTTCCGAGGTACAACAGGAGGCAAAAGAAAACGGAATCGAGAATTGGGAAGAAATATCGGATGACGAGAACCGGGATCGCGAGGCAGGGGATCGGGCGAAAGAAGAACTGAATGATACCCGGAAGGTTACCTGCCTTCTGAAAATGTGGAAGAGTGAGGAAAGCGGAACGGTATGGGCCGTGAAATGTACCAAGGATGTTGTCATAAAAGAACCTTGGGATACCGGACTTTCTCTGTATCCGGTGGCAAATTTTTGTTGGAGAGAACGAAAAAACAGTTTTTTCGGGGTATCGGAACTGAAGGAGGTTGTTCCCAATCAGGTGGCGTATAACAAGATGTGCGCACTTCAGCAGGTTTCTCTGATGAATTTTGTTTCCCCGAAAGTATTGTTTGACAATTCCCGGGTGAAATCATGGAGCAACAAGGTGGGAGGCGCCATTCCGGTCAACGGCAGTATTGGGGATGTGGCGCGCTATTTGGATCCGCCTAATTTGTCAGCCGATTCCTATCGTATCCAGGAAAATATCAAAGGAAACACGCAGGACTGTATGGGTGCCAATGATGTGGCGTTGGGCAACGTGCGTCCGGAAAACACATCGGCATTCGTGATGATGCGCGAGGCATCAATGGCACCGCTGGAAAATATTCAGACACGCTTTTATCAGTTTATCGAGGATGTTGGAAGAATATGGCTTTGCATGTGGAGTACATATTACAAGACGCCGCGGATCGCAATGTTTGACAAGAATGGCGAAGAGACAATCGTGGAATTGGATCCGTCTTTCTATCGGGATTTGCCGGTGCGTTTGAAAATTGAAGTGGGCGCTTCTTCTCAATTTTCGGAAATCACCACGGTTCAGACGCTGGATAATTTGCTGGCAAACGGAATTATTACCCCGGAGGAATATTTGGAGCGTCTTCCAAGCGGTTATGTGCCGAAACGGGAAGAAGTGCTGGCACGGATTCAGCAGGAGGAGGTCAATGCACAAGAGGGGGCGCAGTCTATGCCTCAACCGGGCTCTGACAGCATGAATGAACAGCAGATAGCAGATGTGAATCAGTTGTTGCAGGGATCCGGAACCAGCGTGCCGGTGCCGCAGGATATTCTGGCACAGGTGCGGCAGAAGTATGGCGAGGTTTAAAAAGCAATCCAGGGGCAAAGACGGACAAAGAGGATGAATCAGCAACCCTCAGCGGAGTTTCTTCTGCTGAGGGTTTTCCATGTCAAAAAACATTCCGGGAATCCTCCGACAAGATCCAATCTTCTGCAATCTCCTGCAACGAAGAAGGCGTTACCTGATGGAACCCGAGAAGACGACACAGATCCTCTGCTTTCTCCCTTTGAGTGAACATGGAATGTACCCGACTGCTTTCCTTCTGTTCTCCTTCCGGCGTGTGCTGCGTAATCTGTATTCCGTAGACAATGCCTTCCCGGCTCTTTTCCTTTATTAAATAGTAATCCAGACAAAGTTCCGGGAAAAAAGTTTTGATTCTGGAACTGCAGATTAATGTTTTCATCAGTAAGCACTCCTTTTCTTAGCGGTATGTTTTTCACAGACGTGCAGCGCTCTCTTATGTTATTGCAGAAAGGCAAATCGTATTCGCTGAAACAGAGCTGTGTGGTCTCCTGTTTATTATTATAGCGTATGAGAGAAAGGGTTCAATCATAAAAAATCGATTTTTTTCGACAAACCAGTTACCGGCTTTTTCCGGTTGCTTTTCGGGTCTCTTCTTGTTACAATCAATCTTGTAACATTGTGTCGGAAAGGAAAAAATGATGAAAAATTTTACGAAACATTTCAAAAAAATTGATGTTCGGTCTCAGAAAACTATTTTGTGGTTTCTGCGTTTTAGCGTTTTGTTTCTTGCGTATGGTTTTCTTTATTACACACATCTTTTTAACGACAAAGGGCACTTTGTATATACGGAAAACATTTACGGTCTGATTGAATCGGCGTTTTATCTTCCGGCAATCGGAATTGCCGCCGCCGTTTTTTTCGAATGGAAAATAAAAAAGAATAAATAGCAGGGAAGTAACACATAATAAACAGCAAAGGCGGTGTTTATGATGTCAAAATATCTTGTCGGCATTTTTCCCAATTTAGAATTGGCAAATGACGCATTGCGGGAAATGAAGCATTTCAATGTGAAAGCCTATCATGAAAATATTGTATCAAAGGAAACAGAGGATGATTATTCGTCAAACGGTCTGATTGAGGATTATAATGTTGGAAAGACGGAAGATTTGCTGATTGGCTCCGGCATCACAGAATTTCCGTTCACGGGTGCACTGGCAGCAATGCATCCCGGAAATGTGCTTTTTGCACAGGAACTGGACAATAATCTAAACAGCGGGCTGATTGAATTGTCCCCGCCGCTGCGCCATGGAGAATCCTTCCGGGAACTGTATGAGAAAGGCTATACGCTATATAGCTAGGAGTCCCCGGAGAAAAATAAAAACACAGTGAAAAAAATATTTCGGGCGCACGGCGCCTT
Organism: uncultured Clostridia bacterium; assembly: GCA_934403665.1. The sequence goes on from CAKRUL010000162.1 coordinate 2,556, forward strand.
TTCGGTAAACGAAGTGTGACGAAACAGATAAAATACCCGGCAGGAAAACTTGAAGTGATAAAATAATGGTAGACACGAAAGTGCCTACCATTATTTTTGTATCACGAAAACCACCAGTCCTGTACAGAACAGAACTGGTGGTCTAAAAATTTTGTGTCTACTAACTATTGACTACTTCAAGGAAAAGCTGCCGGGTATTTTTCGGTTTCGTTTTCTGCAAAAGAATAGTGACAAAAACAAAAATATCAGTATAATAAAATATGAAAGAGCCGGAAAAGAGAAGAAGATTCTTTCGGATGACCGGTGTTCTGGCTGCGGCACGGAAACAAAAACCGAAATCCGGAAGAAAGCAGCTGCGCAGGAATATAAATTTTATTTAAAAATGGGGGGAAAAACGATGAAAAAACAGTTCAAACACTTGGGAATGCTTTTTGTTTTATGCAGTCTGTGTATGTTGACTGCGTGCGGAGAAAGAGCCGATGAAACATATGTCGGAAAGTGGATCTCGGTTGCCGGAGAAGCCATGGGTGTCACCATGACCGGTGATGACATCAGCGGCTATGAATTGGAACTGGAAAGCGGCGGAAAGGGCGTGCTGATTGCAAAGAATGAAAGCCAGGATGTGAAATGGTCCAATGATGACGGAAGCCTTACCATAACATACGGCGGCATTGAAATGATCGGGAGCCTGGACGAAGACACGATTCAGTTTGATAATATGCTGAACTTAGGGATCACTCTCAAATTTGCAAGAGAGGGTTCCGAGGCGGCAAAACCGGAAAATAATTTACCCGAGGCGGATCAAAAGATGCTGGGGAAATGGCAGTCTTACAAAGTGGTTGATGTGCTTGGCGATCCGGTGACATGGCTGAAGGGGGACGAACTAAAGCTGGAATTTTATGCAGACTATACCGTTGATATTTATGATCATGACGTATACTGGGGCATCGGAAATTGGTCTTTCATGGATCAGAAATGGGGAACCGTGGAAAATAATACGATAAAACTTGACTGGGAAGTCATCGATTCCGGCATTAAAGTGAATTATTCTTTGCAGGATGAGTATTATACGTTTTATTGCAAAAAGAATTAAAAGATGAAGATTTTTTTGCTCAATATTTCGAAAAAAGGCTTGTGTTCCTTTTGAAAACAGAGCCAAGTCAACATCAAAAAAGTGCCCTGATTGGATTTTTGGCTCCAGTCAGGGCATTCTGTTTGGGGTGGATATCCTCTTAAAATTCGTATCCGGCTGAATATGATATATTTCTCCGTACCTTTGCCGCCAGCGGGGGCACTGTCTCATGCCGACTGTCTCCCACCCGTTACACTTCGCCGATATATGCGACGGTTTCGGTTGCTACGGTAATTCGGCCGCCTTTGGAAAACAGGTCAAATATTTTTTCAATCTCTCTCAGATATTCCGCATAGTTGTCATCCTCTTCTCTCAAAGAATACGACGAAGATAGCACGCGGTTGATATAGCCTTGCCTGTCATAAATTTGCGTGTTATCGGTGCGGAATATCTCGCACTTTCCTGCAAAGAAAGCCTTACATTTTTCATTGCTCATGCCATTGGAAAATCCATGAAATTCTGGATTGAATTTATGTCGCAAATCGGCAAGCGCCTTTGTGCAGGCGGCTTTTTCTTCTCTGAAATTATAAACGACGATCACTTTTCCGCCGGGCTTTAAAACGCGCCACGTTTCGGCGAAGGCCTTCTGCTTATCGGGAAAGGCGTGGAAGCCGTTCATGCTGACGACGATATCAAAGGATTCATCCGCCATGGGCAGATTGCCCACATCGCCCTGAACGCACCGGATATGAGCCTGGCCGTTCAGCCTTTTCTCGGCCTGCTCAAGCATGTCC
>CAKRUL010000163.1 GCA_934403665.1 uncultured Clostridia bacterium
GAATCCTTGAAGTTTTAGCGGAGTTAAGCGCCAGTGTTTCGGATATGGAAGATGACAAGTTTGAAATGCAGGAAGTGATCGACGAAATCGATGAGGATTTAGCAGATGCCGAAGAGGAACTCTATGGCGAATGCTGTGACTGTGAAGATGAGGACGATGTTGATTTTTATGAGTTAACCTGTCCGAATTGCAAAGAAAAAATATATATCGATGAAGATATGCTGGCAGATGAAGAGATTATCTGTCCGAACTGTGATGAAAAAATTGAACTGGATTTCGAAGGTGACTGCAATTGTTGTGATTGCGGTTGCGAAGAAGAATAATTTTTCGTCTATAACGAATATGCCCTCCGAAAATCTTCGGAGGGCATATTTTATGAAATCAATTGAACTTTTATCGTTCTTTGATTGGAATATAAGGTTTGCGATCGTTCACATTTTTGTAAGCCGGCCGGATAATTTTTCCTGCATTGATGAGTTCTTCTATCCGATGTGCGCTCCATCCGGCAATTCTGGCAATGGCAAAAATAGGCGTGTAAAGCTCTAAAGGAAGATTTAACATACTGTATACAAAGCCGCTGTAGAAATCGACATTCGCGCTGACGCCTTTATAGATTTTTCTTTCTTCTGCAATGACTTCCGGCGCTAATTTTTCCACAAGAGCGTAAAGCTGAAATTCGTCGTTTCGTCCTTTTTCTTCCGAAAGGCTTTTGACAAAGGTTTTGAAAATGTTAGCGCGCGGATCCGAAAGGGAATAGACCGCATGCCCCATGCCGTAAATCAAACCGGCATGATCAAACGCTTGTTTGTGAAGAAGCTTCTGCAGGTATTCTTTCACCTGCGTTTCACTGCCCCAGTCTTTCACATTCTTTTTCATATCTTCTATCATTTGTACCACTTTAATATTGGCGCCGCCGTGCTTGGGGCCTTTCAGCGAGCCTATGGCAGCTGCAATGGCAGAGTAAGTATCTGTGCCGGAGGAGGTTACCACATGCGTGGTAAAGGTCGAGTTGTTTCCGCCGCCGTGTTCTGCATGAAGCACCAAAGCGACATCCAGTATTCTGGCTTCCAGCTCTGTATACTGACTGTCCGGCCGAAGAATATGTAATAAATTTTCAGCGGTAGACAGATTTTGCATTGGCGGATGAATGAATAAACTCTTGCCGTCATGATAATGCGCATAAGCTTGATATCCGTATACAGAAAGCATCGGAAACAGTGCAATCAGCTGCAAACATTGTCTTAAAACATTGGGGATAGAGATATCATTGGCTTTGTCATCGTAGGAATAAAGCGTAAGGACGCTTCTTGCCAAGGTGTTCATCATGTCCGCACTGGGAGCTTTTAAGATAATATCTCTCACAAAGCTGGTAGGCAATGTGCGGTAATTCGCAAGAAGGACGGAAAAATCCTGAAGTTCCTGCTGAGTGGGAAGCACTCCGAATAAAAGCAGATAGACCACTTCCTCAAAGCCGTATCTTTTTTCATTGATGAAACCTTTTACAATTTCTTCAATATTCACACCGCGGTAATATAATTTCCCTTCACAGGGGATGGATTGACCGTCCTTTTCCATCGAGGAGCAAACCTCTGAAATTTCCGTTAAACCGGCCAAAACCCCTTTTCCGTTAATATCACGCAGACCGCGTTTTACATCATACTGTCCATAGAGCTCCGTCCGAATGGAGCCATTTGATTTACACCGCTCACTCAATGCTATAATTTCCGGTGTCATTTCAGAAAAATTCTGCATTCCATTCACTCCTTTAAATTGTTCTTATTGTGGTTTTTCGTGATACATCACAGAATGTTTTTATCTTCTTTTACATAAAAATTCGATGTAGTTATACTATTATACTACAAAATTATGTCTAAATTATGTCCAAAAGAAATTTCCGGTGATAAATTTATTTTACCATAAAAAGCGAATTGGAGCAAATAAAATTATTCATGGAAAAATATTCTCACGAAATACATTCCAAAAAATAAGAGATTTCCGACAAAAATGATAAAAAGGTATTTACATCGCATTAAAACTTTAATATAATAAAACAGTAAAGTAATAATTTAAAAAAGTTAGGAAGATTACAGTGGATAAATTTTTGGAGATCACAAAACTTACGATACCAAGTGTGCTGCAAGGGCTGGTCGTCACTTTGGAGCTTTTTGCAATTACACTGATATTATCCATCCCGCTTGGATACTTGATTGCATTGATGCGCCGCTCAAAAATTCTGCCTTTGAAGTGGTTTTCGGGCGCTTATACCTGGTTGTTGCGGGGAACCCCTTTACTGCTTCAGATTTTCTTTATTTACTTTGGTTTGCCTTATATTAAAATCAATCAGTTTCAATTTCCTGCCCTGAACAATATGTTGGCTTGTATCATTGCATTTACATTGAATTATGCGGCTTATTTCGGCGAAATTTTCCGGGCGGGAATTGAATCGATCGACAAAGGACAGTATGAATGTGCGAAAGCGCTTGGATACACCGGTTCACAGACGATGCGTAAAATTATTATTCCCCAGATGGTGCGTCTGGTGTTGCCTCCGGTCAGCAACGAAACCATCACTTTAGTCAAGGACACCGCGTTGGTTTCGGTGGTTGCTTTGAATGATATTATGCGGGAAACGCAATTAAAAGTGTCAGCTTTGTCTAATGTGTCTCCCTTTATTGTCGCGGCTGTATTCTATCTGGTTTTGACTTTTGTTCTTACGATTCTATTCAGCCGTCTGGAGAAGAAACTCTGCAATTATTAAGGGAAAGAGGAAAAATAGAATGATAAAAGCGGAAAATATCTATAAATCTTTTGGAAAGCTTTCGGTGTTAAACGGCATTTCCGTGGAAGTGAAGCAGGGGGAAGTGATCGCGATTATCGGCCGTTCCGGCTCCGGTAAAAGCACTTTTTTGCGTTGCCTGAACCATCTGGAGAAAGTGGATCGGGGGACGATTTCGATTGACGGTGAGGCTTTCGTAACGGATGGAACTTATTTGCCGGAAAATGAGATTCGAAGAATTTGCATGAAAACCGGAATGGTATTTCAGTCCTTCAACTTGTTTCCCCATATGACAATCTTGAAAAATGTGACAAATCCGCAGGAAACGGTTCATAAAATATCGCATGAGAAAGCCGTACAGACAGCTCGCGAACTTTTAAAGAAAGTGGGTCTTTCCGAGAAGGAAGACGCCTATCCTTCCCAGCTTTCCGGTGGGCAAAAACAACGTGTCGCGATTGCCAGAGCTTTGGCGATGAAACCGGAGGTGATGCTGTTTGACGAACCAACCTCCGCATTGGACCCGGAATTGACCGGCGGCGTCCTGAATACCATGAAAGACTTGGCAAAAGAGCATTTGACAATGATGGTTGTCACACATGAAATGGGATTTGCAAGAGAGGTTGCAGACCGGGTAATTTTTCTTTCGGACGGCAAGATCTGTGAAGAAGGAGAACCCTCTGCTTTGTTTGACAATCCCAAGACGGAAGAGCTTAAAACATTTTTATCCTCACTTTTGAAATAAACGGTATGACAAATTCTTTTTGATAACAGATGACTGAAAAGGGCTGCAAAATGCCCGGCATAAAATGCGGTCGGAATGCTTTTGCATTTCCGGCTGTTTTTAGAATGGTGGTGATTGATTGATGAAACTGCCGAAAACAGTTCAATTCATTCTGCAAAGATACTGGACTCAGGGATTTGAAGCTTATGTGGTTGGGGGATGCGTCCGCGACTTCTTTCTCGGCAAGATTCCTCAGGATTATGATATTGCTGTCAGTGCAACACCGGAGGAAACCAAGCGTTTGTTTTCAGGATATCAAATACTCGAACATGGAATTCAGCACGGAACCCTTACTTTATTGATTGAAGACAAGCCTTTTGAAGTGACAACCTATCGCGTGGAGGGAAAGTATATCGATCATCGCCGACCCTCGGAGGTGCATTTCACCCAAAATTTGCAGGAGGATTTAAGGCGTCGGGATTTCACCATAAACGCAATGGCATATTATGGACGGCTGTTTGATTTTTTTGGCGGCATAGAGGATTTGAAAGAAAAGAAAATTCGCTGTGTCGGAGATCCCGAACAACGCTTTGAAGAGGACGGACTGCGTATTTTGAGGGCTTTGCGCTTTGCGTCTGTCTTTGGTTTTTCGGTGGAATCCAGCACGAAAAAAGCAATTTTTCAAAAGAAAGACCGATTGCAGAAAATTTCAAACGAGCGTATTCGAGAGGAATGGATCAAGCTGTTGTCCGGGGCTGCGGCAGAACAGGTACTTTTGGAATTTCAAAGTGTGATCAATGAATTTTTTCCTGGATTTCGACCATGCTGTTTTCCGGACGATGTTCGGGATCCTTTCTTAAGGCTCTGCTTCTTATTGAATGAAACATATGGTG
>CAKRUL010000164.1 GCA_934403665.1 uncultured Clostridia bacterium
GTAGTGCCGAAAGAGAAAAAAGGCATGATCGAAGAGGCAGAAAAAGAAATCGCCAAAATCACAAGAAGCTTTAAACGCGGTCTGATTTCCGACGAGGAGCGTTATGAACTGGTCATCAAACAGTGGGAAAAAACCATTGATCAGGTTACCAATGCATTGATGGACAGTCTGGACCGCTTTAACCCGATCTTCATGATGGCGGATTCCGGTGCCCGCGGAAGTGTCAACCAGATTCGTCAGCTGGCCGGTATGCGCGGTCTGATGGCGAACACCACCGGTAAGGCAATCGAAATCCCGATTCGTGCAAACTTCCGGGAAGGTCTGAACATTCTGGAATACTTTATTTCTACCCGTGGTGCGAGAAAAGGTTTGGCAGATACCGCACTGCGTACGGCAGACTCCGGTTACCTGACCAGAAGGCTGGTTGACGTCAGCCAGGATATTATTATCCGGGAAGAGGACTGCGGTGCGCAGGAAGGTCTTATCGTTACTGACATCGATGAGAACAAGAGTGTTCTGGAATCCTTTGAAGAGCGGATTATGGGACGGTATCCAGTCCACGATGTGCTCCATCCGGAAACCGGCGAACTTTTGGCAAGAGGCGGCGAGATCATCACAGAAAAAGAGGTCAGCGCAATCAGCAAGGCTGGCATCAAATCGCTTGAGATTCGTTCTGTGCTGAACTGTAAGTGCAAGCACGGTGTCTGTGCAAAATGTTACGGTGCGAACCTTGCAAACGGTAAAAAAGTGGATATCGGTGAATCGGTCGGCGTCATTGCGGCGCAGTCTATCGGGGAACCGGGTACCCAGCTGACCATGAGAACCTTCCATACCGGCGGTGTTGCCGGAGACGATATTACCCAGGGTCTGCCCAGGGTTGAGGAGCTGTTCGAGGCAAGAAAGCCGAAACGGCTTGCCATTATGGCAGAAATCGGTGGTAAGGTCACTCTTTCGGAGACCAAGAAGAAGAGAGAAGTGATCATCACCAATGACAACGGAGAAGCGGAAACCTATCAGATTCCTTACGGTTTTGGAATCAAAGTAAACGAGGGCGATGTCATCGAAGCCGGTGATGAGCTGACGGGCGGTTCGCTGTATCCGCATGACATTCTTCGAATCAAAGGACCTCAGGCAGTCTGGAACTATCTGATCAAAGAGGTTCAGAAGGTTTACCGGATGCAGGGTGTTGATATCAACGATAAACATATTGAAGTCATTGTGCGCCAGATGATGCGCAAGATCAAGATAGAGGATTCCGGTGACACCGATATGCTGACCGGCACATTGGTGGATTCCATTGAATTTGAGGAACAGAACCGGATGATGGAGGCCAAGGGCTTGCTTCCGGCAGAAGGAAATGTGGTGCTTCTCGGTATCACGAAGGCATCTTTGGCAACCGATTCCTTCCTCTCCGCGGCTTCTTTCCAGGAAACCACAAGAGTGCTGACCGAGGCGGCGATCAAAGGAAAACGCGATCCGTTGATCGGCTTAAAGGAAAATGTAATCATCGGAAAACTGATTCCGGCTGGAACCGGTATGATGAAATACCGGAATATCGATGTTCAGCCGAAAACCGATATCATCGAATAAACAGCAGAAAAGGAACCCAAGGCGGTTCTCACTCTCGGCGTTTCCGCAGAGAAAAGTTTTTCTCTTCTCTGCGGAAAACCGGATAAATTCTTATAAAAATCTTGACATTACGGCGGTTTGGTGGTAGAATATTGCAGATAGTTTAATTCTATCATATCACGTTGCCGTTCTGTTTTTTGATGGATCGGTATCAAAATAAAAACACAACTCGGTGGGATTTTTTCTCGTTTCGCATGCAGGAAAGCCTTATGGCATCTGTGTTTGCGGAGACGTTGTATCCTGCCGTAAAGTCACATCATGCGTGCCAGTGGGCAGCTTTCTTTCGGATTAATATGGAGGAATAAGCAGAATGCTGGAAGATTTAAAAGCACAGAAAAATAAAGTGGTCGGCGTGAAGCAGAGCACCAAGGCTGTGGAATCCGGACGGGCGAAAAGAGCCTATATTGCGGAGGAAGCCTCTCCTTCCCTGACCGAACCTTTTTTGAAATTGTGTGAACAGCGGGGGGTTCCCTGCGAACGTGTGGACACGTTGAAGAATCTTGGAAAAGCCTGCGGCATCAGCGTCGGCGCATCCGTTGCTGTGCTGCTTTGCGATTGATTTAAAGGAAACTTTAAATATATATTCTAAATAGCAGGGGGTGAATACAAAGAATGCCAACTTTTAACCAGTTAGTCAAAAACGGCAGAAAGACACAGAAAAAGAAATCGACTGCTCCGGCTCTGCAGAAGGGCTTTAACACACTGAAAAAAGCTCCGACGGATCAGAGTTCTCCGCAGAAGAGAGGTGTTTGCACATCGGTTAAAACAACGACACCGAAAAAACCAAACTCCGCTCTGCGTAAAATTGCCAGGGTAAAACTGACCAACGGAATCGAAGTTTCTTCCTATATTCCGGGAATCGGTCATAACCTGCAGGAGCATAGCGTCGTCTTAATCAGAGGCGGCAGGGTCAAGGACCTTCCTGGTGTACGTTATCACATCATCCGGGGTACATTGGATACTTCCGGTGTTGCAAATCGGAATCAGGCGAGATCCAAATACGGCGCAAAACGGCCGAAAGCTGCGAAATAATCCTGTGGAAGGATTTCGCAAATGATAGGTATCATGTCTTTGTGCGAGTTTATTATATCGATTTATGCACATACTATCATCAGCTGTTCCAAAGACGGCTGTTTTGGTTGTGTTTCTATATAAAACGAGCACTGACAGTGATGAATCATTGAGTACCTGTGATAAACATTTATCGCGAAAGGGGGAAGTAAAGTGCCAAGAAGAGGTAATATCGCAAAACGTGACGTTTTGCCAGATCCGCTTTACAATGAAAAAATCGTTACAAAACTGATCAACAACATCATGCTGGACGGCAAGAAGGGTGTTGCTCAGAAAATTGTGTACGATGCATTTGATATTGTAAAAGAAAAATCAGGCAAAGACGCTATGGAAGTTTTTACAGATGCTATGAATAATATCATGCCTCAGTTAGAAGTAAAAGCAAGACGTGTCGGCGGTGCAACCTATCAGGTTCCGATCGAAGTGCGTCCTGACAGAAAGCAGACTTTGGGTTTAAGATGGTTAACCACTTATTCCAGAGCAAGAGGCGAGAGAACCATGCGCGAAAGACTGGCTGGTGAAATTCTCGATGCAGCAAATGGAACAGGCGGCTCTGTAAAAAAACGGGAAGATATGCATAAGATGGCGGAAGCAAACAAAGCTTTTGCACATTACAGATGGTAAGTCGCTTGATTTGCTGAGAGGAGGATTTTTGTGCCAAGAGCATTTTCTCTTGAAAAGACCAGAAACATTGGTATCATGGCGCATATTGACGCCGGAAAAACCACCACGACCGAGAGAATTCTGTACTATACCGGCCGGGTTCACAAAATCGGTGAAACCCATGAAGGTGCAGCTACCATGGACTGGATGGAACAGGAGCAGGAAAGAGGTATCACCATTACCTCCGCTGCGACCACTGCGCAATGGAAGGGTCATCGTATCAATATCATAGATACGCCTGGGCACGTTGACTTCACGGTTGAAGTTGAACGTTCTCTGCGTGTACTGGATGGCTCTGTTACGGTATTCTGTGCAAAAGGCGGCGTTGAGCCCCAGTCCGAAACCGTTTGGAGACAGGCAGACACCTACGGGGTTCCCCGTATGGCGTATGTCAATAAAATGGACATTATGGGCGCTGACTTCTACAATGTTGTCAACATGATGAAGGAACGTCTGAACTGTAATGCAGTTCCGATTCAGCTGCCGATCGGTGCAGAAGACACCTTTGTCGGCTTGGTTGACTTGGTGGAGATGAAACAGTATATCTACTGTGACGATCTGGGCGTTGACATCAAGGTAGAAGAGATTCAGGACGACATGAAAGAAATCTCGGAAAAGTACAGAAATGAGCTTTTGGAGCACGTTGCTGAACTGGACGAAGATTTGATGATGAAATATCTGGAAGGCGAAGAGCTGACCATCGATGAAATCAAAAAAGCAATCCGTATGGGAACGATTCAGAACAAATTTGTTCCGGTTCTCTGCGGAACTTCTTATCGTAACAAAGGCGTACAGAAAATGCTGGATGCTGTTGTGGATTACATGCCTGCTCCGATCGACATTCCGTCCATCAAGGGTGTAAACCCGGATACCGGAGAAGAGGATGTCAGACATGCAAGCGATGACGAGCCGTTTTCTGCGCTGGCGTTCAAAATTGCAACTGACCCATATGTCGGAAAACTCTGTTTCTTCCGTGTCTATTCCGGTACTTTGAACGCCGGCTCCGGTGTTCTGAACTCCACGAA
>CAKRUL010000165.1 GCA_934403665.1 uncultured Clostridia bacterium
TATCTCAAAGGGAAGAGCAGCCTGATGATATTTGAGAAATATGCGAATATGAAATACAAGTATGGGAACCGGCATTTTTGGTGTAGAGGATACTACTATTGCAGTATAATAGGACTTAATTAGAAAAAACCTTGATAAAACAAGGGGTTTACTAATCTAAGTCCTATTTTTTTATACCCATTTTTAAGCGGTAAATATGCTTTTGGGGTCGGAGGTGATAAAATTTCGGGCTTGCAGAATGAAAAAAGAATATAACCTCGCTGAGATGTCCCCATCTCTACAGGCATCGGATTTCGCTTTAAAGAGCAAGTGGTGGGTATATATCCCCTGCTTAGCGAGGTTGAAACGCTATTAAAGTAACTTTTGCTTTGCAAAAGATTTTAATGAAATCTTGTTATAAACACGAGGAGGATTTTTATGAGTGCAGTTATAAATTTATTAAATCTGAAAGGCGGCGTCGGCAAGACTGTTTCCAGTATCAATCTTGCCTATTCCCTTGCAGAATACGGAAAGAAAGTATTACTCATTGATACGGACAGCCAGGGAAACGTCGCTACATCCATGGGATTGGTTGCCGATGAACTTCCCGACACGCTTGTAGATTTGATGTCTGAGGAAATTGACGGCAGTACAAGGATAGAGCGCATATGGGAGTGTATCAGAAACACTGGCAAGGTGGATATCCTGCCCTCCAATTCCCTGCTTGCCGGAATAGACTATAAGCTCATGAATGCCATTGGGCGTGAAACGATCATAAAGGCTATTGTGGAAAAATTGCGCGGTACATATGATTTTATCATAATAGACTGCCCGCCGTCTCTTGGGTTGATTGTGTTAAATGTGCTTGTGGCGTCGGACTACATCTTAATCCCGGTTGAGGCGCATTATCTTAGTTTTGAAAGTTTAAAGGTAATGCTCAGTACGATCGAAATGGTGAAACTGAAGTTAAATCCAGATCTACAGATTGCAGGAATATTTCTTACTATGTATCAGTCGAGGACAAATCTCAGCAAAGGAATCAAGGAAAAGATCCGTGAAACGTATGGCGGCAGTATTCGTATTTTCGAGGAGGTAATTCCATATTCCATAAAAGCAGCAGAACAGACTTTGTATGGAAAAAGCATTATAGAGCTTACACCAAACCACCCGGTATTCGCTGCATACAAGGCAATCGCAAAGGAGCTGATGGACTATGGCAAATGACGTTTTTGCCGCACTTGCCGGTAAAACGGAAAGAAACAATTCAGCAGTTAAAAGTATGGCGGAAATGTTTGGGCTGTCAGAAAATATCCGCATAACCGTTCTTCCTATTGAAAAACTGAAAGAAAAAAGCAATCATCCGTTTAAGGTTATTGAAGATGAAAAATTGGCAGTGCTTGCAGAAAGCATACGGACAGAAGGGTTGATACACCCGGTTGTTGTCAGACCTGCAAACGATGGATTTTATGAAATCCTTTCAGGACATCGCAGAACGCGGGCTTGCAAGATGATTAGAGAAACGGAAATCAAGGCGATTGTCGTAACTGCTGATGACGAGCTTGCGAATCGGATTATGATTGATACAAATTTTCAGCAGCGGGAAAGCCATCTTCCGTCAGAAATTGCAAAGTCATATGGGATTCGGTATAACGATATAAAAAACCGTCAAAAGCGCCATGCGAAAAATTCCACCGGGTGGAATCCTAGCGAAGATAAAATAGACAAGATAATGGAACAGGAATTTGCCACATCAAAATCCAAGATATATATGTACTTGCGTCTGAATTACCTTCGCGTCGAATTGCTTGACGCTTTGGATAAAAAGGAATTGAATTTGAAGACAGCGGTAGAGCTTTCTTATCTTACTGAGCCGGAACAGACACTCGTATATGAAATAGTATTTATCCAGAGCCTATACAAGCTTGACAGAAAGAAAGCGGTGAGCATTAAAAAACTGAGCACAGAACAAAAGCTGGATGAAGATTCTGTAAGAGCTGCTTTGTCAGGTGGCGAGACACAGATGAATAAGGCTGTAACAATCTTTCGGGATACAGAAATCGCACGTTATCGAAATAAATTTAAGAGTGCAGAGGAAATGCGGACAGCTATCATCCGATTCCTTGAAAATTATTAAAATAAACAGAAAGCGAGGAGCTTTATGAGGAAAATATATACATACGAAAAGAACGGCGTTTGCCCGATTGATGATTTCTTCCGGCAAGCAAACGATAAGATAAAGCGAAAATTTCTTTTTCAGCTTAAATATATCGAAGATGAACATAATGTTTTTGCAGAACCGCATGTGAAACATTTTTCAATCGAAAAATACAGGCAGCTCTACGAACTGCGTATTAAGGCGGCAGGAACAATGGTGCGGGTTATTTTCTATGAGCAAAACAATGAAATAATCCTTCTTTACGCTTTCTATAAACGTGATCGCAAGGATACGGAAAAAGCGCTTGAAACGGGATTGAAAATTTTGCATTCTCTATTAGCGGCAGATGGAACGATAAATCCGGGATGCAGGAAGGAGATGGTTTGATGATAAATATTGTAACCTGGCTTGATAACAATCAGTACCAAAACAAACTTTCGACGGCTTGTGCAGGGAACGGAATAAAGATCGTAGCAGACAAGTTTGAAAATGCTTCGGATTTTCTAAAATCCTTTGATGAGATTGATACAAACATCGATGTTTTGGTTATTGGCAGCGGCAACCTCGAAAAAGTGGACAAAAAGAGCTTTTTTGAGGATGTCTGCGTTACAGAGCCAAACCTTAGAATTGTAATTGTATTTCCGGGTTATCGGAATCAGTACATTGAGGAACAGATTTCAGAATATAAGGCGCTTGGGATCTCCGAGATCATATATGAAGGTCAGCGGCTTGACACATCCTGTTTTGTGAAGGCAATGAAAAAGGGATATATTTATGATTATGAGATCAACGTCTATGATGAACCGGAAGAGGTGGTAAAACCACTTTCGTCTAAACCGGAATGCCTTACAATTGGAGTTATGGGTCTTAGCCACGGCTGTGGAGTAACTAATATGACAGTCAGTATTGCAAATTACATTTCCCTTGCCGAGGACGTCCCGGTAAAAGCAGTGGATTTTTCCGGGACAGGTAATTTAAGATTTGCGAAAGGCAAAAAAGTTACATATATTGTGCATTCTGATATTGATATTGCAAGGCTGGAAAAGACAAGCCGCGTAATTGTTTTTGATTTTGGTACGCCATATAACCTTTCTGCAAAGGGCAGGGTTTTGTCAAATAATGAAAATTACAGCGACGCACTAATAGAATTGTTCCAGTCTTGCGATTTAAAGATATGTATGTGCTTTTCAGACAGCTGGCATATCGGCAAACTAAAGTATCTCTTGAATGATAAAGCTTGGAAACGGAAAATTAAAGGATCCTATCTTTTTTTACTTGACAGCGTTCCGGACAAATTCAAGGTAAGGCATTCAAGGATCAACATATACGGCAGAAACGATCAGGCAATCTCAGAATATATTGCTGGTCTGTTTTCCGGGAAGGGCGGTGGTTAAAATCGCATAAACAGAAAATATTTCACACAGGAAAAATAAAGAAGGAGTTGAAAAAACAAATGCAAAAGCTAAGGAAAACAGCGGCGCTTGTGCTGGCGCTTTTCAGTATGACTGCCAGCGTGTTTGCTGCAGACCTTCCGCAGCCGCAGGAGGTCATCCGTGGGCAGAGCGAAAACCTGCAAACGGTAGAAAAGGTGTATGTCCTGCCGAACACGGAGGACGGGAGCAGTATTCCGACAGAGAATTTTACGGAAAATGAAACGGAATATGCTTTTGCCGAGCTGAAAGTGCAGGACAATACACAGGAGGAGGTGAAGGAACACAGCGAAACCGTCAGCATCCACACAAGTACAAATAACACGCAGGCAGTTATATCAAAGTTTAAGCCTACCATAGAGATTTCTACAGAGGATGGATATATTGGCACATTGGAATTGGACTATACCACGCTGAATGTTACAGCTGCCGGATATGGTACGCAAAGTTATACCATCACGGAAAGCCGCACCTATCCGAACCTTATGGACGCCGATACATCGCTTGTTCCCAAAACAATCACAAAGGACGGCTCTACGCTGAGCCTAACCAACATCAGTTGGCAGAGCGCCGCAAGTGATAACATTGATGGGCATGATTTAGCGGTGCGATATACTGCAAATGCTACATATTCCGGAACAGGTACAAAGACTTATACAAAGGGGTATACGGCAACGGCGGTGTATAAGGGTGAGATAAAGAAGATAGTGGATGATACCATCACCTATACGGCTGTATTTCATGAAGTACCAAAACCGGAACCTGAGAAAAAGAGCCTGCTCTCCTATTGGTGGGTATTTCTGCTTGGTGCGGGCGTTCTCG
>CAKRUL010000166.1 GCA_934403665.1 uncultured Clostridia bacterium
GTTTTTTGAAAAATATTTTGGGTTGATATAAGAAAGACGCTGCGGCAGTTTCTGTCAGCAGCGTCTTTTGAATTGTTCGGATTGCTAAATAAGATGTTCAAAAAGAATTTATTTTTTGCAGTAACCTTCGGGCATAAATTATTTCTTCAAGCACATATTCCTCCGCCGTATGCCTAATTTGTTCCATAGCAGAAATCCAAGCAAATTGGTCACTGGTTTTTAGATTTTCCGTGATGCCCTCTTTGGAAACCAAGTCCTCGATAAGGATATCGACCATTTCTTTTGCGGAATTATCGACTTTTTCAAGATAATCAAGCCAAGTTCCGTCAATCATTCTTGCGGTATAGAAGCAGGGACGATTTTCTTTGATGAATTTTGCATGTAATCTGCCGTATTTACCGATAGTATATTCTTTGTTGTTTGGTACATACAAATTCGGGAAGTAATAATCTCCGTGTTTTACATACTCAATTCCGTTTTCAATAAATTTTTCTTTCATAGTGTAAACATCTCCTTTGTTTTGATGTCTACATTTTATCAGAAAGCATTTACATTGACGAATGTACGGATATAAACAAAAAAGAGATAAAGCCAACCAAAACCTTATCTCATCAAAATTCTATTGTTTATCGCATTTGCTATTAAAATTAGGATACTCCAAATAAATTAAAAATCCGAACCCATTACCAATCGGTACAAGGTTCGGATTTCTACTGTTTGGTGCACCTTTAGGGACTCGAACCCTAGGCCCACTGATTAAGAGTCAGTTGCTCTACCAACTGAGCTAAAGGTGCATCTGCCTGCCAACAAAAAGAATTATAGCACAAATTATTTTGTTTGTAAAGATGTTTTGTTAAAAATTTTCTATTGCTTTTTTTATGAATGCTTTTCTCAAGCGTTTTTCTTTACTTTTTTTCTAAAATATTATATAATATCTTTAATTATTTGAAAGATGATTGATTCTATAGTCAGTATACAGAAAGGAGCTGTTTGTTCTTGGCAAGATCCTATGAATTTTCTTTTGAAATCTTTCCTCCGAAAAGGACCTCTTCCATAGAGACGGTTTATCATGCGATTGAAAATCTTGTCCGGATGAAACCGGATTTTATCAGCATTACCTATGGGGCAGGAGGAAGCGGTGTGAGCAACAAAACATGCGAACTGGCCTCCTTGGTGAAAAATAAACATCACATGAAAGCAATTGCTCATCTGACTTGCATTAACTCTACGAAAGAACAAGTTGCAGAAATCCTGACCGATTTAAAAGCGCATGGAATTGAAAATATTCTTGCGCTCCGCGGAGACCGAAACCCGGATATGGCAGAAGCGAAAGATTTTCAATACGCATATGAACTGATTCAATTTATAAAAGAAAACGGCAATTTTCATCTCTACGGCGCTTGCTATCCGGAGTCTCATCCGGAATGTGAGAGCTACGAAAAGGATTTGCTCCATTTAAAGCACAAAGTGGATATGGGCGTGGAGCATTTGATTACGCAGCTGTTTTTTGACAATGAAATCTTTTATCGGTTTTTAAACGATATCAGAAAATTGGAAATTCATCAGCCGGTGCATGCCGGAATCATGCCGGTCACCAATTTAAAGCAAATTCTGCGTATGACCGGTATGTGCGGCGCATCTATTCCCGGAAAGCTTTCCAGACTGCTGAGTCAGTATTTTCATGACGAAGAAGGACTGTATCAAGCAGGATTGGATTATGCAGTCGGTCAAATCAACGATCTGATTGCACATGGTGTAGACGGCATTCATTTATACACAATGAATAACCCGGAAGTTGCAAGTTATATTATAAATAATATAGACCAATGATTGAAAAAAAGATTGATTATCAAAGAGTATTGACCTTTTTGGAGCATAAGCACTCAAAGGTCCCGGAACATTTGGATTTGCTGATAAAAGAAGGAATCCAAGAGGTGCTTGCGCTTGCACAAATCAAATTTTGTTATCTGACAACAGACAGAAAATTCTGTTTTCGGGAGCCGGTAAAAGAAACGGTTTTATTTGCTTTGACGTTGGGCGCTTCGGTGGATCATAGAATCCTCTATTATGAAAAAACATATGTCACCAAGGCGGTGATTGCTGATGCTGCTGCCAACGCAATGATAGAAAGCGCCATGGAACAATTGGAAGAATACCTCCGATATCTCTACCTTGAAAACTCTTTTTTTCTGACAGAGATGATGTGCCCCGGAAACGGCGGCATTCCCTTGGAATGGAACGGGCAAATTGTGAATATGCTGGACGCACAAAAGCGTATCGGGCTCTATCATACCGACCATAATAGCCTTTTGCCTCAAAAATCGACGGTTGGCTTTTTTGGAATCACCGATCATCCCATCTGCAGAAAAAAGAGCAAGTGCGAGAATTGCACAGCAAACTGCAAATACAGAAAGAAGAGTGAAACGTGGAAATCAGAGAATATATAAAAAACAATGTACTCCTTTTTGACGGTGCAATGGGAACCATGCTTCAAAAAAAGGGGCTGAAACTGGGCGGAATTCCGGAATTACTGAATTTGACAGATCGGGACTTGATCAAAGAAATTCATCGGGAGTATTTAAACAGCGGCAGTCAGGTAATCACCACCAATACCTTTGGAGCCAATGAACACAAACTGGCCGGGAGCAATGCCTCGGTGGAGGAAATCATCTCCGCTGCTGTCCGGATTGCGAAGGAAGCAAAACAAGGATATGATGCCCTGATTGCACTTGATATCGGACCAATTGGGGAATTGCTGGAGCCATTGGGCACTTTAAGCTTTGATGACGCTTACCATATCTTCAAGCGCCAAGTGGATGCCGGTATTCAAGCAGGAGTTGATATCATACTGATTGAAACCATGACGGATTTATATGAAGTGAAAGCCGCAGTATTGGCGGCAAAAGAATCTTGTTCGCTTCCGGTGTTTGTCACCATGAGCTTTGAAGAAAACGGAAGAACCTTTACCGGGTGCTGCGCGGAAAGCATGGTTGCCACGCTTTCCGGTTTGGGTGTTGATGCATTGGGTGTCAACTGTTCTTTGGGGCCGGTGCAATTAAAACCCATTGTATCACGAATCCTTCAATATTCCACCGTTCCGGTTATGGTGCAACCCAATGCAGGGCTTCCGGTTGTGATTGACGGCAAAACGAATTTTGATATCGACAAATATCAGTTTGCGGAAATCATAGCGGAATTTGTAAAAGACGGCGTCTCTATTGTAGGCGGCTGTTGCGGTACCTCACAGGAATATATAGCTGAAATCAAGACGAAATTATCTGCGACGGAAAAGGGAAGAAGCAATCCGATAAAACTATCTGCCGTATGCACTCCCTCGCAGTTTGTGCCGATAGATTCGGTAAAAGTGATTGGAGAACGCATCAACCCTACCGGAAAAAAGAGATTCAAGCAGGCCTTAATCGAACAAAATATGGAATACATTTTAAAGCAGGCTGTAGAACAAACTGATGCAGGTGCGGATATCCTTGATATTAATGTGGGACTTCCGGAAATCGATGAAAAGGAAATGATGCTTCGGGTAGTTCAGGAAATTCAAAGTATTCTTCCGGTACCTTTGCAAATTGATTCCTCAAATTCCAAGGTGATTGAGACGGGGTTGCGCTATTGCAACGGAAAGGCAATTGTGAATTCCGTGAATGGGGAAGAGAAGGTGTTAAAAACCATTCTTCCGATTGTCAAAAAATACGGCGCTGCTGTGGTTGGGTTAACCCTTTCGGAAAATGGGATTCCTTCCAAAGCGGAAGAACGGTTTGCCATTGCAGAAAAAATTTATGAAACTGCACTTTCTTATGGAATTCCGAAAGAGGATATTTTTATCGATTGTTTGTCGTTAACCGTATCCGCCCAGCAAGAAGAAGTAGCAGAAACTTTAAAAGCGGTTCGCATGGTGAAGGAACGGCTTGGTTTAAAGACTGTTTTGGGTGTTTCAAATATCTCATTTGGTCTTCCGAATCGCGCACTGATCAATGAAACCTTTCTTTCTCTGGCGCTTGCGAACGGCTTAGATTTGCCGATTATCAACCCAAATGCACAAGGCATGATGGGAGTCATTGCCGCTTACAAAGTATTATTTAATATTGATATCAACGCCAATCAGTATATTGCACAATACGCGGAAATGCAGCCGCAGACTGCAAAAACAAGTTCAGTCGAACAGCAAAAAGATTTAAAAACCATTGTGATCAAGGGCTTAAAAGAGGAAGCGCGCGAGGCAACGATGGTCATGCTGCAGACGACCGATGAAATGGTAATTGTCAATGAATTTCTGATTCCGGCTTTGGATATTGTAGGCGAGAACTATGAAAAAGGAGAGATTTTTCTTCCGCAATTAATTCAAAGTGCAGAAACCGGTAAGGCAGC
>CAKRUL010000167.1 GCA_934403665.1 uncultured Clostridia bacterium
GAAGCTCCTCTCCCGCAGGGATGGGCAGCAGACGAAAACGGAAAAGACTGCAGTGAGGCAGACAGAGTTCTTAAAAACATTATCGGAAAATTGGGCGGCGGCATCTTCCCGTTAGGCGGAGCAAGTGAAATCACCGGCTCTCATAAAGGATACGGTCTTGGTGTCATTGTTGAAATCTTCACCTCCATCTTCTCCGGTGGAACGACTTCTCCCCATGTGAAAAACAGCGGAAATGCGGATACATCCTTCTGTTTCTGGGCAATTGACTACGGAATTTTCGGAGACAAAAAAGAAATCAAAGCAAGAATGTCCAAACTGCTTCAGGAATTGCGGGAAAGCCCCAAAGCAGATGGTCATGACCGCATCTATACGCACGGAGAAAAAGAAATGGAATCTCAGGCAGACAAGCTGAAAAACGGCATTCCGGTCAATGATAAAACCGTTGCTGAAATGAAAGCAATCGGACAGCAATTGGGACTTGATTTTGACGGTTATTTCAAAGCGTAAGAGAAACGAAACTGATTAAAAATTTTCGCATACAGAATTGTCTGCAAATCAAAAAAGCCCCGAAAGCTATAAAACAAGCTTTCGGGGCTTTTTCTCATTTATCGGCATCAGAATTTTTCTATTCCAACTCTTCCAAAACTCTCATTTGTGCTTCCACAATACTGCGGATTTTGGCTTTATACGCATTATAGTCCTGAATCAACGCTTCATGTTTTCCGCGAATGTCTGTGATTTCTTTCTGCGCTTGCAACAAGACTTCTTTCGCCTTATTTTCCGCTTCCTTCATCAGGTTGTCTGCGTTCAGCTGAGCGGTGCGCTTTACTTCCTCAGCGATATTATTTGCCGTGACAATTGTATTTTGCAAGGCGCCTTCCATATTTTTGTATTCTTTAATGGCTTCGGTCAGCATGTTGATTTTATCCTTCAGCGCAATGTTATCGCGATATACTTTATCAAATTCGCTTTTGGCGAGGGACAAAAAATCATCCACCTCATCCTTGTTGTAACCGTTAAACGCATTTTTGAATTCCTTATTGTCAAAATCAATCGGTGTCAGCATAAACAAAGCCCCCTGTTCCATTGTCACTACATATATTTTTTGATTACAATAATATAACGATCTTTTCTGCTTTTGCCTTCTATCTGCGCAAATTCAGCCTTTCCGTATCCTTTTACAGAGAGTATTTCGCCGCCTTTTAACAGGTGACTGACATCGTCTTTCCTTTCGTAATTCACAAACACTTTTTGCTGTTGAATCAGCTTTCCTGCACTGGAACGAGAAATGCCAAATGCAGAAGCACATATGGAATCCAGACGAAGGGATGCAACGGTATCCCGTATCGTCTTTTCCTTGCGTTCCGGTGCGCTGAGCGTGCCTGTGAAATAATCCATATGAATATTGCGGTTGCCGATTCGTTTCAGATGAAGCAAAATATAGTCCGCAACCTCCCGACAGACGACAATTTTCACGGTTTCTCCGAGGAGAATATCGCCGATTTTTTCTCTTTTCAACCCCAGTCCCATCAAAGAGCCCAAAAAATCACGATGGGAAAGAGATGTCATCTCTCTTGTTTTTCCTTCCAAAACCGAAATCGGAAAGTCGTCGGGTTCCGGCATTCTCTCATAAAAAGCTACCATTTGTCTTTCCGCTTCCGGATAACCCCCATACAACAGAAAAGGCACCGTCACTTCCGGTTCCAAGCGTTTTAACAGCATTTGCTGGCGAGGATCCAAAAAGCCATAGTATGTGGTGTATCCCTTCTGTTCGGTGGAAGAGATTCTATCTATAAGCTTCGAGAAAAGCAGGCGATCCTCTGTATTTTCAGCAGAACGCAGTATCTTTTCACGATTCGGCATATCAATACACCAAGGCAAGCAAACGCTCTGCCGCAACAATCAAAGCAAACAAAATAATGGGGGAAATATCAATCATAAATCCACCCGGCGTAACCCTTCGCAACACACGTCGAATCGGTTCCAAAAAAGGACGGTTGAATCGCACGATAAGCTCATAAAATTTTGTGCTTTGAATCGGCGGAATCCAAGACATGATACATTCTATCACAACCATAAATTCCAAAAAACGAAAAAACAAAGAAAGGATTAACACGACTGTCCGCATAAAAAACGCTCCAAATTAATTGTTAAACGGGAAAACAATTTTATTTTTGATTTCATTTTTGAAATCGCCGCCCATAATGCCGACATTATAGGGAGCAATCAGAAAAATGCGATCCGCAATTTTCTGAATGTTTCCGTCCAGAGCATAAACAGCTCCGGAAAGAAAATCGATAATTCTCTTCGCAATAGGCATCTCCACATTTTCCAAATTGATGACAACCGGTTTTTTCGCTTTTAAATGATCTGCAATTTCTCTTGCATTTTCGAAAGAATCCGGATTATGTACAACCACTTTCAACTGGGTTGTTGTATGAATATTTACGATTTTTCCTTTTTTGCCGGAACCGGAAGATGGAGTATAATCGGTATTGACTTCTTTAATCGGATTTAATTCTTCCTGTTCCTCCAAATTTTCATCTTCCTCTGCAAGACCGACAAAGGTCATCGCTTTTTTAAAAAAGTTCGCCATTTTAAACACCCTCCACTATTGTTTCTCTTTTTCCAAACAACGCTGTCCCGATTCTTACAATATTCGCGCCTTCCATAATAGCGTAATCATAATCCAGGGACATCCCCATGGACAGATAGTCCATATTTATATTATCTATTTTTTTATCCCTTATGTCAACAAAAATTTGATATAATTCAGAAAATATTGATCTTTGCGTCTTTTCGTCGGTGCAGACAGGGGGAATTGCCATCAATCCGCGGATGGAAACATTCTGAAAAGAAGCCGCCTCCGACAGAAATTCTTCCAGCCGCTCCGGCATCAACCCAAATTTTGACGGCTCCTTGCAAACATTCAACTCCACCAGACAATCCATTTTTCTGCCGCATTTCCCCGCCTGCAGATCAATCTCGCGAAGCAATTTGATCGAATCCACCGATTCGATCATGTCCACCTTATCTGCAATATATTTCACTTTGTTGGTCTGCAAATGGCCAATCAAATGAAATGCAATCTCTCTTTCTTTCAGCCGGTCATATTTCTCCAAAAATTCTTGAACTCTGTTTTCTCCGATTGCCTTGATGCCGCAATCCAATGCTTCTAAAATTTTTTCGCAATCCACCGTTTTCGTCACACCGAGAAACAGAATATCTTCCGGATCCCTGCCGGAAACCGAACAAGCCCGCTCGATCCGATCAAGGATATGTTTATAATTTTCAGAAACCTCACTCATAAAAACATCTCCTATGTTGAATATCCTTTTATAATTTTATCCTCATAAACCTTTTGCGGCTCCAAGATAATCAAATCGTAAAGAACGATTCCGGAAGAATCACCGGTCTCGGAAGACGCCTGCTTTTCCGAAAGAATGAAGTTTTTCTCCTCATAAATCTTTTTCACCGGACGGAATTTTGCAACTCCGCTGCGAATCACAAACACACCCTCCTGCCCGTCGATCGTTGTCAAAGCCTGCTGAGGAATGCGAAAGCCGCTGCAATCCTTTTTAATCAGTTCAAATTCCACATTTCTCGCCTCAAACAATCCTTCGATATAATCGGCGGAACGGATTGTGACAGCATACTGATCGTCCTCCGGTTCCGAGACAAAAGCAATCACAGCATTCACAGCCGTTGCAGATAATCCCGGAATGCGAATCTTCACGGAACTGCCTGCCTTCAGCTCTCCGAGCTCCTCCTGGGTGAAAATGCCGGAGACGCACCATGTAAAATTGTTAATCACTTTACAGAACGGCTGATTTGCCACAACTCCAGATTTTGCTTCCGGTTTCATCGCCAGAATGGATTTCAGATCAGAAACCTTGATCGTCTGCGCACTGTCACTGGTAATCACATTTTCAAAGCCATCGATTTTGGTAGAAAAAATGCCGGTCTGTGTGTTATAATACTGCTTTTTTTCATAGTTGATAGAGTTTTCGATGGCCGAAATCTCATTTTTCAGCTGTTCGATATTCTTTGTTTCCAGCGACTCTTTTCCGCTTTGCGCATTGATATAATCAATCCGGGAAATGATGTCGTTTTTATATCGGTATACGTTGCTGTAATCAAACTCGTCTGTTTCCACCGCCAGACTGCCGGAAATTGTGGAAACCTCTTTTCTTGCCATAGCAGGGTCGCTTGGCATGTTCACTTTATTGTTCAGACGCGTTTCCGATTGCTTAATATTGTTATTTGCCACCATCAGTTTTTCTTTTGTTGCCGTATCAATGCTCCCTTTGTAGACCGTTGCAATTTTCACTTTGCTGACAATCCTC
>CAKRUL010000168.1 GCA_934403665.1 uncultured Clostridia bacterium
GATATGAGAAACCGGAGTGGCAAGCTCGATATGTCCCATCCGTTCTCTCCGAACCTTGGAACGGGTAACCTCAACGCCGCAACGGTCACAGACAACCCCTTTATAGCGGATTCTCTTGTATTTTCCGCAATGACACTCCCAGTCTCTTTGAGGCCCGAATATTTTTTCGCAGAACAGACCGTCTTTTTCCGGCTTCTGCGTTCTGTAATTTATGGTTTCTGGCTTTTTCACTTCCCCGTAGGACCATTCCCTGATTTTCTCCGGAGACGCAAGGCCGATTTTGATTGATTCAAAGCTATTGAATTCTATCATGTTTGATACTCCTTCCAAACAGGCGGGAATCTGTTATTCCTCGTCCGGTAAATCTTCCGACAGAATGGTATCGATATCGATATCCTCGTCATCCTCTTCGTCCATTACTGGCTCTGCTTCCGTTTCCGGATCAAAGGTAAGATCAATGTCATCCAACTCGATTGCATCATCATCCTCGTCATCCTCCTCGTCCGTTTCCTCAATCGCACTGTCATTTTCCGCATAACCGATCAATTCATCTTCTCCCTTGATCGCACTCGGAATCGGTGCAATATCGTCATCGGAAGTGTCTCCGAGATTGATTTCTTCATCGTTTTCACCAAATACCTTCATATCCAAGCCAAGACTTTGCAGTTCCTTGATCAGAACCTTGAAGGACTCCGGAATTCCCGGGCGCGGCACATTTTCACCCTTGACGATAGCCTCGTAGGTTTTTACACGGCCTACGATATCGTCGGATTTCACCGTCAGGATTTCCTGCAGGGTGTAAGCCGCACCGTATGCCTCCAATGCCCAAACTTCCATTTCTCCGAATCTCTGACCGCCGAACTGTGCTTTTCCGCCCAAAGGCTGCTGTGTCACCAAAGAGTATGGTCCGGTGGAACGGGCGTGGATTTTATCGTCAACCAAATGATGGAGTTTCAACATGTACATGATACCGACTGTAACGCGGTTATCAAAAGGTTCTCCGGTTCTTCCGTCATAGAGAACGGTTTTTCCGTCCTCATCCATACCGGCCTTCTGGAGTGTTTCTAAGATATCTTCTTCCTGCGCACCATCGAAAACAGGAGTGGCAATCTTCCAGCCCAGCTTTCTGGCAGCGTATCCCAAATGAACCTCCAATACCTGTCCGATGTTCATACGAGACGGAACACCCAATGGATTCAGCACGATATCCAAAGTGGTACCATCCGGAAGATACGGCATATCCTCCTCCGGCAAAATCCGGGAAATAACGCCCTTGTTTCCGTGACGACCCGCCATCTTATCACCGACAGAGATTTTTCTCTTCTGTGCGATGCTGACGCGGACAATCATGTTGACACCCGGCGACATCTCATCGCCGTTTTCTCGGGTGAACACTTTGACATCTACGATGATACCGGATTCTCCGTGCGGCACCTTCAGAGAAGTGTCACGGACTTCACGGGATTTCTCGCCGAAAATAGCACGAAGCAAACGTTCCTCGGAGGTGATTTCGGTTTCGCCCTTCGGAGAAACCTTACCCACCAAAATGTCTCCGGCACGAACCTCTGCACCGATGCGGATAATGCCTCGTTCATCCAAATCCTTCAGCGCATCTTCGCCCACGTTCGGAATGTCTCTCGTGATTTCTTCCGGCCCCAGTTTTGTGTCACGGGCTTCTATTTCGTATTTTTCAATATGAATCGATGTGAAGACATCGTTCCGTACCAGTCTTTCATTAATCAGGATAGCATCCTCATAGTTATAACCTTCCCAGGTCATGAAGCCGATCAGAATATTTCTGCCCAGCGCAACCTCGCCCTGACTGGTGGAAGGACCATCTGCAATAATTTCGCCAGATTGCACCCGTTCCCCTTTTTTGACAATCGGGCGCTGATTGATGCAGGTACTCTGGTTGGAACGCTTATATTTAATCATGTCATATTTATGCTTTACACCGTCATCCGACTGAATGACAATGGAATCTCCGCTGACTTTCTCGACAACACCCTCATCCTTGCTGACAACACAAACACCGGAATCCAAAGCAGCAACGTATTCCATACCGGTCGCTACGATCGGCGCTTCCGGCACCAAAAGCGGTACTGCCTGACGCTGCATGTTACATCCCATCAGTGCGCGGTTCGCATCGTCGTTTTCCAGGAAGGGAATCATCGCAGTTGCGACGGAAACCACCTGTTTCGGCGATACGTCCATATAGTCGATCTTGGAGGGCTCAATCTCCAAAAATTCATACATCCATCGAGCGGTTACGATCTCATTTTTGAAGGTTCCGTCCTCATTCAGCGGTTCATTCGCCTGTGCAATGATGTATTCATCCTCCACATCCGCCGTCATGTAAATCACTTCGTCCGTCACAATGCCTTCCGGCTTGATTACGCGGCGATACGGCGATTCAATAAATCCGTACTGATTGACCTTCGCATAGGTAGAAAGAGAACCGATCAAGCCGATGTTCGGACCTTCCGGCGTCTCGATCGGGCACATCCGTCCGTAATGGCTGTGATGTACGTCACGCACCTCAAATCCGGCACGTTCTCTGGAAAGACCGCCGGGTCCCAATGCGGACAGTCTTCTTTTATGTGTCAGCTCTGCCAGCGGATTGGTCTGATCCATGAACTGAGAGAGCTGGGAATTTCCGAAGAATTCCTTGATGGAGGCAACAACCGGACGAATGTTAATCAAATTCTGAGGGGATACAATATCCATATCCTGCTGAATGGTCATACGCTCACGGATAACCCGTTCCATTCTGGCCAGTCCCACTCTCACCTGGTTTTGGAGAAGTTCTCCCACACTGCGGATTCTGCGGTTCCCCAAATGGTCAATGTCATCCACATTTCCCACACCGTACATAATGGTAATGTGATAGTTCACCGTAGAAACGATATCATCAATCGTGATGGATTTCGGAATCAGTTCTTCTTTACGTGCATGAAGAGCTTCTTTGATCTCCTCTTCCTCAGTATACTGATCGAGAATCTCTTTCAAAACCGTGTATTTCACCCGCTCGTTGATGACTTTATGATTATAATCAAAATCAACGAAGTATGACAGGTCGCACATGTCGTTTGAGAGCACGTTCAACACTTTCCCGTCGTCCAGACGGATTTTAACTGCATTGATCGGGCTGCGGTCCAGTTCCTGTGCGATTTCTTTTGTGATGGTGTCGCCTTCTGCCGCAAACATTTCGCCGGTGAAGGGGCAAACAATATTCTCCGCCGCCGTTTTTCCGACAATGCGGTTGACAAAAAGGCATTTTTTATTGTATTTATATCTTCCGACTCTCGCCAAGTCATATCTGCGGCTGTCAAAAAACAGATTGTGCAGAAGCGTCTGCGCGCTTTCCACAGACGGCGGCTCACCGGGACGCAGACGTTTATAAACCTCAAGCAAGCCTTCCTCATAATTTGTGGTGCTGTCTTTTTCAAAAGTAGAGGTGAGCAAGCTTTCCTCCCCGAACAAATCTGTAATCTGTTCATTGGTAGAAAAACCGAGTGCTCTTAAAAATACCGTTGCCGGCAATTTTCTTGTCCGGTCAATGCGGATATAGAACGTATCGTTGGAATCCATTTCAAATTCCAGCCATGCACCGCGGTTCGGAATCATGGTGGAGTTGTAAAGCTCTTTTCCGGATTTATCCCGTTCCATCCCGAAATAGATGCCGGGAGAACGAACCAGCTGAGAAACAATAACACGCTCTGCGCCGTTAATGACAAAGGTACCGGAATCAGTCATCAGCGGAAAATCGCCCATGAAAATCTCCTGCTCCTTCGCTTCTCCGGTTTCCTTGTTAATCAGCCGCACCTTCACACGAAGCGGAACGGCATAGGTCGTCTCTCTCTCCTTTGCCTCTGCAACCGTGTATTTCGGTTCCTCATCAAATCGGTAGCCTACAAATTCCAGAACATATTTATCCATATGGTCGACAATCGGAGAAATGTTTTCAAACACTTCCTGCAACCCATCCTCGATAAACCAGTCATAGGAATTTTTCTGCACTGCGATCAGATTCGGCGGAGCCACAACCTCATCGATGCGCGAAAAGTTCATTCTTTCCGTTCGGCCGTAAGTAACTGGATGCACCACAAATATCACCTCATTAAAAATTAATAGGGACTCATTGTAAAAAATGCGCCACGCATTTTTAAAAGATTTCTTTTGTATTCATAAACCTATCTCTTTACAAACACAAAAATAGGAATTTCACTCGATTCCAAAGCATTTTGCCTTTTAACAACCTAAAAAAGGGCAAAACTATCCCATTTAAACGTATTGCATTATTGTAG
>CAKRUL010000169.1 GCA_934403665.1 uncultured Clostridia bacterium
GTAGAGGTGTCATCAATCGGAAGAACCGGGTTTTCCCCTTCAAAACGCAATTCGGTGATTCCCAATTCCTCAGAAAGCTTTTGCAGTTCGCAATTCTGATTCCGAACACAGGTCAGACATTTTTTCTCATGATTGGATAAAATCAATTCCAGATTTCCGCGCCGTGCTTCCATTACTTTCGGGCTGTTCGTGATGACTTCCATACCCTCGGAAACGGGATAGACGCAGGATGCCTGCAGGTTTCTGACTCCCTTGACTTCTACCAGACACATCCGGCAAGCACCGATTTCATTGAGTCCCTTCAGATAACAAAGGGTCGGAATATCAATATTCGCTTTTCTGGCAGCTTCCAAGACAGTATAGTCAGAAGGCACTTGGACTTCTTTATTATTTATTTTAATCGTTACGAATTCAGACATGTTCATTCTCCTCCTCACTATTTCTTTTCAATTGCCTTAAACGGACATTTTTCCGCACAGACACCGCACTTGATACATTTTGTTTTATCAATATGATACGGGGTCTGTTTGTCTCCCGAAATGGCAGAAACAGGACATTGTTTCGCACAGATGCTGCAGCGTCTGCATTGATCCGGGTTAATTTCAAAAGCAGTCAGCGCCTTGCAAACGCCGGCCGGACATTTCTTATCCACCACGTGCGCAATGTATTCATCACGGAAATAGTGAAGGGTGCTCAGAACGGGATTCGGAGCAGTTTGTCCCAAGCCGCACAATGCGGAATTTTTGATGGTAGTTGCAAGCTCCTGCAATTTATCCAAATCTTCCATGGTTCCCTGACCGTGCGTGATTTTCTCCAAAATCTCCAACATACGCTTGGTTCCGATCCGGCAAGGCGCACATTTTCCGCAAGACTCATCCACCGTGAATTCCAGGAAAAACTTCGCAATATCCACCATACAGGTATCCTCATCCATGACAATCAAGCCGCCGGAACCCATCATGGAGCCAATCTGCATCAAGGAATCGTAATCAATGGGGGTATCAATCAAAGAGGCAGGAATACAGCCGCCGGAGGGTCCGCCGGTCTGAGCCGCTTTGAATTTCTTGCCTTTCGGAATGCCACCGCCAATCTCTTCCACGATTTCACGCAGGGTGGTACCCATCGGAATTTCCACCAAACCTGTATTGTTAATTTTTCCGCCCAAAGCAAATACTTTGGTTCCTTTGCTTTTTTCGGTTCCGATTTTGCCGAACCATTCGGCACCGTTCCGGAGAATCAGCGGAATGTTTGCATAGGTTTCCACATTATTCAGAAGCGTCGGTTTTCCAAACAACCCTTTTACAGCCGGGAACGGCGGACGGGGCCGTGGCTCCCCTCTCATGCCTTCGATCGAGTTCATCAAAGCAGTTTCTTCACCGCATACAAATGCACCGGCTCCCAAACGAATCTCCAGATCGAAAGAGAAATCACTGTCAAAAATATGATCGCCGAGCAAGCCATATTCTTTCGCCTGATCAATCGCGATCTGAAGGCGTTTTACAGCGATCGGATATTCTGCACGAATGTATACAAACCCTTTGTCGGCTCCTACCGCATAAGCCGCAATTGCCATTGCTTCGATCACCGAATGAGGGTCTCCCTCCAGAATGGAACGATCCATAAACGCACCGGGATCCCCTTCATCCGCATTACAGCAGACATACTTCTGATCTCCCTGTGCCTGCGCTGTGAATTGCCATTTCAAGCCGGTCGGAAAACCGGCGCCGCCTCTTCCGCGAAGTCCGCTGTCCTTCACAACCGCAATCACTTCCTCTGGTTTCATCTCCGTCACCGCTTTGCCGAGAGCCTGATAACCGTCCAGCGCTATGTATTCCTCAATGTTTTCCGGGTTGATGACGCCGCAGTTCCGAAGAGCAAGACGCATCTGTTTTTTATAGAAATCCACTTCATTCAAAGACTTAATTTCATCATCCTGATGGATGGTTTCTTCATACAGCAAGCGCTGTACAATTCTTCCCTTCAGAAGGTGTTCTTCCACGATTTCTGCAACATCTTCCGGTTTCACCATGCTGTAAAAAGCACCTTCCGGATAGATAATCACAATCGGACCCAGCGCACAAAGGCCAAAACAGCCTGTCTGCACAACCTTCACTTCATTTTCAAGACCCTGTCTTTGAATCTCTTTCGTAAATGCCTCCTGAATCTTCGCAGAACCCGAAGAAGTACAGCCAGTTCCGCCGCATACCAATACATGTGCTCTGTACATGTTCATCTGTTGATACCCCCACTTAATCTTTTACTGCGCCGATGGTATATTCCACAACCGGCTGTTTGTTGACAATATGTTCCGCAACCACTTTTGCAACCTTATCTTCTGTCATTTTCACATAGGTCACCTTTTCTTCCCCCGGCATATAGATTTCAACGATCGGTTCCAAACGGCACATACCGATACAGCCGGTTTGTGTCACCATCACGTCTTTTACTCCTCTTTTGCCGATTTCGCTTAAAAAGGCATTTAAAACCGGTCTTGCTCCGGCCGCGATTCCGCAAGTTGCCATCCCGACAACCACACGGATGCCATCCTCCCGCTCTTTGCGCAAATTCACCTGTCCCAGAACCCTGTTCCGAATTTCCTGCAATTCTGCTAAACTTTTCATACTCTCCTCCTAAAATATATCATAGAAATCATTTTATCTGAATTTCCGCAAGCCCATCCCGGACTGCTTCTCCAATCCATTCCATCACTTCCGGCGTGTTCAGGGGCACTCCCTGAAGAACCTGTCTCAGTTCCTCTGTCCGAATCACAAAAGACTTTCCCCGGTTGGTATGGGTATATGTAAAATCAATTTCCGGGTTTCCGGAAATGACCGTGACCATTGTCTGCGCCATATCCCCCAAAGGAGCACGGTCAATATGTCCATTCTGAAAAACAGCGGTGACAACAGTTCCCTTCCCGGGCTTTGATGCAATCTCCAGGCTGCCGCCGCACTGAACCGCAGCGGCCTCCAAAAGCGGAATCCCCAACCCGGCTTTTCGGGTCGTGCGGGTGGTTGTAAACGGATCCCGCACCTTCTGCAAAAAATCCGCACTCATGCCACACCCGTTGTCCTTGACGGAAAACCGAAAGAGTTCTTCCGTCTCCTCTATTTCGATGGCAATCAGGTTCGCCCCGGCCTTCACGGAATTCTGAACCAGATCCAAAATATGAAGTGAAAGTTCCTTCATTTCTTCCTCCAGAAGTCAAAGATATCGTGCGCACTGCACGGCAGAAATGCCTCTTTCTCCGAAATATCCGCCAGGTAATGGGCATCCGAATTTCTCAGAATACCGCACCTCGAAAGGTCAGTTCTGCTGTTCAGATACGCCTCCAAATCCGTCACCCGTTGGGACACTTCTATCCATGTGATCGGCAAATCGTCCGGCAGAAAACCCAAATTAGTCAAAACACTGTAAGAATGACGATCCACATGCGCCGGAACAAAAACACCGCCGCACTCCGTAACCAAATCAAAAAGCATATTGACCGAAAGCGAGCTGGAAGAAAGCAGCAGTCTCTCCTCTTTTCCGATGATCTCATCGTTTTCATCCATCAAAAACTGCTCTCCGAAAATATCGGGACGGTTTTTTCGCTCCGGCAAATGCCGATACACTTCACGGCCGGCATGCTCCGCACTCTCCCAATCGGGGTAAAGGGTCAGAATATGAATTTCCTCCGCTGTTTCCACTTCCATTGCCGGAATGACAATAAGCCCTGCTTTTCTCCCGGCCTTCATCACAGAGCGCACGTTTCCGACCGTATTGTGATCCGAAACCGCTATGGCGTCAAGGCCGATCAAGGCTGCCATATTGACAATGTTATTGGGCGTCATATCGATGTCGCCACAAGGAGAAAGCGCCGAATGAATATGAAAATCGTAATACAGCATATTACCTTCCGACCGCTTGAAACACTTCCGCCGCCAAGAGATAGCTCGGTTTGGAAGATCGAAAAATCACCACGCCCTGTTCATCGGCCTTTTGAAGAATCTCCCGCTCCGGGGTTACCTGCTCCGCAAGCAGGATGCACGCTGTTTCTGTCAAAGAAGCGACTGCTACAATATTCACGTTGCTCATAATCGTGATCCAAACATTGCCGGGCTTTGCTTTTCCCATCACCCAGCTTAATAAGTCGCCGCAGTATCCGCCGGTAATTTCTCTGTCCTCAAAATCCGATTTTGTCAAACACTCCAGCTCAAGGCATTTTGCCAGTTCCGATATTTTCAAAGCAGTGCTTCCTTTCTATCTGTCGTTTCTGTGCAGGACGCGGTACACAAGCTCCATATCCAGCCC
>CAKRUL010000170.1 GCA_934403665.1 uncultured Clostridia bacterium
AAATCACGGTGTATGATATTTTACACGCAATCGAAGCCGCTCTTTTTGAAAAAACAGACACCTCTTTTTCCGATGACGAAAAGCATCTTGGAGAAATTATGCAGGAATTTGTGTTTCAGCCTTTGGACACCGCAATCGTCCGGACATTAAAAGAGATTACTCTGGCACAATTAATCCGGGAAGCAGAACAACGCAGCGAACAGGATGGATTTATGTTTTTTATCTGAATGCCAAAGGGGAGTGTCAGAAACAGGTGCTCTGTTTCTGACACTCCCTCTTTCATTTTGTTTTAATATTTATTATGAAATTCAGAAATATCATTCAGCAAAAGATTCAATTTTTTGATTTCATTTTCTTTCGGTTTCAGAAAATAAAAATTCATGGTTCCCTGCCGGCGCAGACTGATTACTCCAGCATCCAAAAGAATTTTTAAATGATGCGACACGGCAGGTCTGGAAAGATGGGTGCGTTCCGTAATTTCGCCGACCCGCATGCCGCTTCGCTCCCCTTCCAAAAGAGTAATGATGATGGCCTGGCGTGTTTCGTCGCCGATGGCACTGATGACTCTTTGACAATCCAGAAATCTTTTTTTGAGGTGCATGGGATTTGCAACTGCTTTCATTGACACCACTCCTCACGACGCAACAGCCGATACAGCAAATCCGTTGTGAAACCGATTCCCTTTTCCGCACTGTTGATACAAAAATCATAGGTTTCGGGCTTTCCCCAATCTTCTCCGGTATAATAATTGTAGTACGCCTTCCGATACTTGTCCTCTTTTCTGACCAAGTCATATGCTGCTTTCTCTTTCAGACCCTCCAGCTCTTTTTTTCTTCTGACCCGTTCTTCAAAAGGAGCGCATATGAACAGGCTGATACACGGAATCTGATTTTGGTGCAGCAGGTATCCTGCGCATCTTCCCACAATCACGCAATCCTCTTTTTGTGCAGCCTCCAAAATAATTTGGCTTTGCAGCTGAAACAGAGCATCACTTGCAGGAAGCCCTCTGCCAAACGTTTGATTTTCCTCATGCAGACTTTCATAGAGCCATGGGTTCGTTCGCCTTTCATCTGCCTTTTCCAGGGTTTGCGGATGAATTCCGCTTCTTTCCGCAGCCATTTCCACCAGATTTTTGTCATAAAAGGGAACCTTCAGCCGCTCTGCCAGATTCTTTCCGATTTCATGACCTCCGCTTCCAAACTGACGACTGATACAAATCACATGATAAGCCATTTCTTATTCCCCCTATTTCTCTTTTGTTTTCCATTGATAGTGCCGATGCAGCAACCCTTTTTTCTTAAGAAAGAGGAAGACTGCCAGCAGAATCAGAAGGATCCCGGCACCAATGACAAGCCAAATAACAGTTCCTTCCGATGAAGTCATACAAAAGGTATTTTCCGTTCCATCCATCGAAACGATCAGATAACTGCCGTTTTTGCGACAGGAAAG
Organism: uncultured Clostridia bacterium; assembly: GCA_934403665.1. The sequence continues at coordinate 1,450 of CAKRUL010000170.1, forward strand.
CTCCTGCCACTCTCCGCCGGACATCACCCAAACCCGAACCCGTTTCGCACCTGCCGGGCGAAGCAAACGAACAGGCGTTTCCTGCCCTTCGGCTGAATCGGCACCGTCAATTTTTACATTCCATACAGCCAAGGATTCTCCTTTTTCCCGGGAAGGCGGCGCTTCTGCACTGTCTGTAACAGACAATACAGCCGTATCCCGGAATTTTCCTTCTGCCAGAGCCAATGCTTTCCCGCTTTTTTCGTCCGTCTCAAGGCTGGTAAGCACCGTAATCCACGGAGTGTAAACAGCATCAAGAACCGCACTGAACGTAATATTGGAAAAATCAAATTCCGGCCATGCGCTGTAGTAGCCTTCCTTTTCGGGAATTTGAGGCATTCTGGAGGCCGGAAGGGATTCCCCGAATTTCAGCACCTCTTCTCCGAGTACCTTTCCATCTGCCCGGAATGTTAAAATAAACTGCAAAAATTTATCCGGAAGCTGGCTTCGCCGAGAAAGCTCCTCATAGCTGATCGGCTCGGCAATTCCGGCATAGCTGATGTTATCAATTCCTGCCCATCCGGTATCCAGAAAATAGTTATTGCTGATTCCGCTGTCCTTTTTGCTTCTGGCTCCTGCAACGGCACCTACCAAACCGCTTCCTTTTTCGATATGAACGATAGAATAACAATCCGTCATTTTATTTGCCTGCCCGGCAACTCCGCCGACGTCTTTTCTCCCGGAAAGGGTACATTTTGCATAGCTTCTGCGCACTGCAGCATCCGACAATCCAACAATTCCTCCGACATAATCCCCATCTGTGCTTTGTACGGTTCCGTATCCTTCACATTCCTGTATCGTGCCCAAGTTCATTCGTCCTGCCAAGCCGCCTGCATAATCTTTTTTTGCAGTGACCGTGCCTTCATTCACACAGCCGAGAAGAACCGCTTTCGCCTCATAACGAAAGTTCAGCGATTTTTTTCCGACGGAGGAAATATCGTCCTCCGGATCCAGATCATATTCAATCGCCATCGAACCAACGGCACCGCCGACATTCAAGTCGGCCTCCACCGCACCGTAATTGACGCATGCACTCACCTTGCCGTCCGTTGCAGAAGAAACATCCTGTTCCGAAACGTCCTGTGCCAAATCGGAAAGATCCTTGTCTTGTTCGGAAACAGCATCAATCAGCAATTGCATGATGACCTGAAACTGATCGCTGATTGCCTGCAGATCCGACGTGAACTGCTTTCCTGCCGAGTGAAGATCATCATTCAAATAATTCAGCTGGGTGGAAACGCCGGAAAGCGAGGAATATAACTGATCCGTATCCAGATGAAAATCACTGTCCAGCGCAGGAAAAGTGATGGGTTCCCGATTCGCCAAATCTCTGATAATATCTCCGCCTTTGTCCAAAGCAGAAGTGATGCGATCCGTCGCCGTCTGCATCGTATTCAAAGAATTCCGGATGCCCTGCACCATCTGTTCTGCCGCATCGGAGGCGTCTTGCAGGGAATTCATTGCGGTAATCATGTTCTGAATGGATTTCCGCGCTTCGGCTCCTGCCGTTGAAAAATTATCCAGAGCCCTGTCCAGCATCCTTAAAGCGCTCCGCAATCTCTCCCAGTCAATGGAATTGCTTCGGAGTATATCAATGGCCTTCTGCATCTCAGAGACTGCGGCACCTCCCGCCTTCAGCGCGGTGTCCAACGCATCCACTGCCGCTGCAATTTCTTTCTTTTGCTGTTCTAAATTTCCCCAATCGATCGGGAACAACGCATCTTTTAAATTGCGGAGTGCAGTCCCCATATCGCCAAGCGCCGTTTTGAAATCTCCCAAGCCTTCCGAAAGCTGCACCAGTGCCTGCAGAATCCGTTCCGGATCTCCGCCGGTCACCGCATCCAGCAATCGATCGGTGCCAATCTGTATCTTTCGGATGCCTGCCTGCAAATTGCTGACCGAGGCATCCAAATAATCCAGAGCCTTCTGCATCTCCTGCAGAGCGTCTTTGGTGCTCTGTGCGATATTTTCCATTTGTCCGAGTGCATCGCTCAGCTGACCAATCGCCTCTGACAATGTATCGGAAGCCGTTTTGAGATCCTCCGTAACCGGAACAAGTTTATCCAAGGTCTCCGTCACAATGGCGCTGATATCGTTTACTGCGTCCATACTTTGATTGACAAAATCGGAAACCTGCCCGGCGTAATCCGAGGTTTGCTCCAACAAATTTTTAGAGCTATCCCGTGCATCCGAAGTATATCCGGACAGTGTGCGAATCCGATTGGATACCGTATCCGATGTTGCATTCACATTTGCCAGCGCCTGATTTGTCAAGGTATGAAGCCGGTTCATTTCACTGTTCAGCTGCTGCAATTGATCCTCGGAATACTGCAGAATCATATGCGGCTCCATCTGCCCTGCAATGCCGCCCACATCTTTGCGGCCAAGTACTTGTCCGTAATTATAGCAGCTGTTAATATAACCGCTTTGTCTGCCGACGATTCCACCGATGTTATATCCCATATGCGGATAACCGATCGTTCCGTAATTGTAACAGCTCTGCAGAATACCGCCGGAATATCCGGCGATGCCGCCCGAATCGGTATGTCCGCTGAGAGGGGCTGTGTTCTTATCGAGCTGGTTCAGATCCAACTGTTCCAATTGGATGTCCTCTAATTTCAGTGCAGCTTCCTCCGAAGTGGTATTGACTTTGCTTTGATTGCTGCACTTGAGAAGAATTCCGAAATTTTCCCCTGCAATGCCGCCGGCGTACTTCTGCGCGTTTAAAATTCCCTGTGAGGTACAATTTCCGATTCTTCCTTCCGCCTCATTAATACCGGCAATGCCCCCCACAATG
>CAKRUL010000171.1 GCA_934403665.1 uncultured Clostridia bacterium
GCTCTGCATATCGTTGCCAAGCCGGATAAAAACGACTATAAGCTAACCTGGGTGTTTTTAATCCTGCTGTTTCCGGTATTTGGCGGGCTTTTTTACATATTTATTAAAACGCAGTATTCTACCCGCCGCTTTAATGTATTATATCAGCGGGCAGGTGAAAAAATCCGTCCTCTGCTTGAACTTCCAGAAAACCGGTATGACTATGCGGTTTCAACCGCGCCTGCGCACCGGCAGCAAATCTATTATTTGCAGAAGTTCGCAGGGTTTCCTGTATACGTCAATACCCATACGGAATATCTGACACCCGGCAAGGAAAAATTTGCGCGGTTGGTGGAAGAGCTGAAAAAAGCGCAAAATTATATTTTTTTGGAATATTTTATAGTTGAAGAAGGGAAGATGTGGAATACAATACTGGATATCCTGAAGGAAAAAGCGGCAGGCGGCGTTGAGGTCCGCTTTATGTACGACGATATGGGATGCTTTTTCCGTGTGCCGAAGGATTATCCTGCAGTGTTGGAAAAAATGGGGATTCGCAGAGTGGTTCTTTCACGGGAGCTTCCTCTTTCGGAAATCGAAACGATCAAGAGAGAAACGCATGCCGAGCTGGAGGTGTTCGGTCACGGTGCACTTTGCGTCTGCTATTCCGGGCAGTGCTATATGTCCAGCTTCATCGGGGAGCGAAGCGGAAACCGCGGAAGGTGTGCGCAGCCTTGCCGTCTGCAATATCATTTTGAAGGGCAGAAACCGGACAGGCATCTGATGAGTTTGAAGGATCTTTCTCTGATTGATCAGATCGAAGCGATGAAGCGTGTCGGCGTCAACTCTTTAAAAATAGAAGGCCGGTTAAAAGGCGAATACTATGTGGCAACGGTGACGGATCTCTATCGCCGCGCCATTGACGGTGCTCCGATCACGCAAAAAGATTTGGAACTTTTGCACGGCGTATTTGACCGGGGCGGTTATACCAAGGGGTATCTGATGGATTGCAAGGGGGCGGACATGTTCTGCCATGAAAAGAAAGAGAATCCATATTTGAATCTGGAGGCAAAGGCGGCGGAAATCTATCGTCCTCTTCTTCGGGAAGACGACAAAAGCTTGCTGGTCAAGAAGAAGGTTGATGCGCAGGTGCGCTTGGCACTGGGGCGTCCGATGAGCCTCACATTTCTGTCGGAGGGGCACCGAGTTTCGGTCACCGGCGAACAGCCGGCACAGCGTGCCGGAAACGCTCCGTTACATCCCGAAAAGCTGAAAAACAGTATCGGAAAATTGGGAGATACGCCTTTTGTCCTTGATTCCTTCTCTGCGGAGCTGGAGGATCAGCTTTTTCTGCCTGCCAAGGAGATTAATCTTGTGCGGCGGAGGGCGGTGCAGGCATTAACAGAGCAAATGGCGCATAAAAATCTATGGAATCCTTATACTCCGCAATACGCAAAGCGTTCTGCGGTCAATCCGAAATGGATTCTTCAGGTGAGAAATGAGGAACAGTATCGCTGGGCACTGCAACAGAAAGCGGCGTATATCATCGCACCTTATTCCGTTGTGCTTTCCTCCCGGGAACATGCGGAGGACCGCACCATTCTCTCTTTGCCGCGTATTTTGTTTGACCGCGAGATTCCTGCTTTGTGCAAAGATTTGCAAACACTGAGAGAAAGGGGATTCTGCAAAGCGATGGCATCCAATCTTTCTCATCTGGAACTGCTTGCAACATTTCCGGAAATATGCTGCGACATGTTTCTGAATCTGACGAACAGCGAGGCGGTGAAACAGCTGGAGCTTTTTGCCGGGAAGCTGCTGTTTGCAGGACTTTCTGCGGAGTTGAATCTTCGGGAACTGGCTGAGGTGTCCTCCGATGTGCCGGCGGCTATTCCGGTTTACGGATACCTGCCGGTTATGGTGACGGAAAATTGCTTAAAAAAATCTGCTTTCGGTCATTGTGAGAAGAACCCTTTGAAACTGATCGACCGGAAAGGCGAGGGCTTTCGTGTGGCTTGTCTGCCGGAATGCCGCAATGAGATTTTCAATCCGCATCCGCTGTTCATGGCGGGACGGCTGAAAGAGATCAAGGGCATTGAATACCGGATTCTTTCCTTCACGTTTGAATCCTCGGAACAGTGTGAAAAGATGATGGAGATGTACCGTGCGGACAAAGGCTCTTTGGAGACTTTTACAAGAGGGCATTTCTATCGGGGGGTCTTATGAAGAAAGGGGACGTCATTATTTTGTCCGTCATTCTTGCGGTGATGCTTCTGTCTTTTTGTGTTTTCTGGACTTCCGGACAAAAGACAGAGAACCGGCAGGCTGTCATCATTGTAGACGGTGCGGAGTATGCCAGATATAAACTTTCACCAAATTTTTCAGAAATCATTGAAATTGACACGCAGTTCGGGTATAATAAATTGGAAATTAACTGTGGAAAAATACGGATGCTTGACGCAAGCTGTGAAGATAAAATCGATGTGAAAACGGGCACCATTGAAAAGGTGAATGAAACCATCATCTGCCTGCCGAATCGGGTTTTGGTGACGATTCAAGGGCAGAGTGAGGTGGATATGGTATCTTATTGACAGAAAGCGGGGCGTTCCGATTGACAAAGGCGAGACAACTGACGATTCTGGCACTTTTCACTGTGGTGGCAACGGCAGTGAGCGGTTTGGAGCTTCTGATACCGATGGATTTTATTCTCCCGGGTGTGAAGCTGGGGCTATCTAATCTGGTGATTCTTCTGGTGATTTACCGTTTCGGTGCCAAATACGGTCTTGCGGTTACCTGTTTCAAGGCTTTTCTTTCCTCGTTGCTGTTCGGGGGATTTACGGCGTTTTTCTACAGTTTCAGCGGCGCGCTTTTTTCCGGCATTGCCATGGGACTGGTGTATCGGAAGAAATCGGTCACTCCCATTGGAGCAAGCTTGCTGGGAGCCGCTGTACATATTACGGCACAAGTGCTTTGTGCTTTGATTCTGTTAAGATCCCGCTATGTGCTTTATTATTATCCCTTTGTGCTTTTGAGCGGTACTCTGTGCGGCGCATTGAACGGAATGATTGTAAAGTTTATTTGTGATAAATATCGGATTGGATAGAGGGGAGCATTATATTTTGAAAGCAATGTCGAAAAACGGGTGGATTGCCGTTCTGTTTTTATTGGGCGGAATTGTAATCGGCGGTCTTTTGGGAAATCTGGCACAGAATGTTCCCTATTTGGACTGGCTGTCGTTTGGCTATTCCTTTGGCATGGAACAGCCCTTTGTGCTGGAACTGCAAATTCTGAAGCTGCAGCTTGGAATCAGCGTCCATCTGAATGTGGCCGGGATTCTCGGCGTTATTATCGCTATGCTGATTTACAGAAAGGTATAAAAAAGTGAATGAAAAGAAGATTGTTCTGGCGTCTCATTCCGCCAGAAGAAAAGAAATATTAACCAATTTGGGTATAAGTTTCAAGGTTGTGACCAATCCTAACTGTGAAGAAAAAACAACGCAGACCGAGCCTTTTGCCATGGTGGAGGCTTTGTCACGAATCAAGGCGGAAAGTGTGCTTCCTCTCTTGGATGCCAAGGAAAAAGACGCTTTGATTCTCAGTGCGGACACCTTGGTGTTCAAAGATGGAGTTCCCATCGGGAAACCGCGGGACGAGGCACATGCCTTTGAAATTTTAAAGACGTTGTCCGGCACGTTTCATCATGTCTGCACCGGGTATACCATTTTGGATGCTGCGTCGGGGAAACTGGTGAACGGCTGTGAAGATACGTTGGTATTTTTCCGACAGCTGTCCGATGATTTGATCCGCGCTTATATCCGAACGGGGGAGCCGATGGATAAAGCGGGCGCCTATGGTATTCAGGAAAAGGGCTGTATGCTGGTCAGCAGAATAGAGGGTGACTATTTCAATGTGGTCGGTTTGCCGATCGGTCGGATTTTGTGGGAGTTCAAAGAAAAATTTGATGTTTCTATCGTTTAACGATTTGTAGTTGAATGTGTTTCAATACTTAAGAAAAATGCGGAGAGGAGTTCCTGTTAATGGCTTTTTTAGGAAAGGATATCGGAATAGACCTTGGCACGGCGAACACGCTGGTTTATGTCAAGGGGAAGGGGATTGTTTTGCGGGAGCCGTCTGTGGTGGCTGTCACGAAGTACAACAAAGAGGTGCATGCCGTCGGATTCGAGGCAAAGGAAATGGTGGGAAGAACACCGGATAATATCGTTGCAGTTCGTCCTTTGCATGACGGTGTGATTTCCGATTTTAAAATGACTTATGAAATGATCCGAAGATTTTTGCAGAAGGTGATGAAA
>CAKRUL010000172.1 GCA_934403665.1 uncultured Clostridia bacterium
CTGGAAGCGGCTTGGCAATGCGTCAAGGAAACAGAAAATCCTTGTGTGCAGGTCATTCTTCCGACTTCCACGGTGCAGATGGAATATCTTTATCATCTGAAAGCACCGAAGATGCTGGAAAATCTGGGCGATTTCTGCCGCCGCGCCTCCGAACTTTGTCCCTGTGTCGAGTTTGTGGCGCAGGATGCTTCCCGCGCGGAGGATGGATTTGTTGCGGAGTGCTGTAAAACAGCTTCCGAAAACGGGGCATCTGCGGTCACGCTTTGTGACGACAGCGGGATTTGTTTCCCGGAGGATTTTTCCAAGATGGTAAAGGAAATCAAAAAAAACTGCTCTTTGAAAATTTATGTACAGCCGTCGGATGCATTGAAACTGGCAGCCGCCTGTGCTGTGGAAGCGTTGAAGGCAGGCGCCGACGGAGTCAAAACAGCCGTTTGCGGCGATTATCTTCGTGCAGATGTGCTGGCGGATATTCTGCGTGCCAAGGAGAACGCTCTTTCGGTGACGTCGGGATTGGATGTTACCGGAATCCATAATAACATCGAAAAGATTTTCGGTGCGGAAAACGGAGTTTCGATGGCGGAACATTCGGAAGTGAGAGAGGCAGATTCCGTTCAGTTGGATGAAAACTGCACCATCTCCGATGTGTCCGCTGTAATACGGGAACTGGGCTATGACCTTTCTGATGAAGACAACGGCAAAGTTTTTGAAGAATTCAAAAGAGTGACGGCGAAGAAGGGCGTCATCGGCGCACGGGAATTGGAGGCTATTGTTGCCAGCTCTGCGATGCAGGTTCCTTCCACCTTCCATGTGGTGCGCTATGTGGTAAACAGCGGCAATATTATCGAAGCCACGGCAAATGTCACGCTGGAAAAGAACGGCGAAAAACTCAGCGGCGTGAGCACCGGAGACGGACCGATTGATGCCGCATTTCATGCAATTGAGCAGATTGTCGGTTATCATTATGAACTGGATGATTTCCAGATACAGGCGGTGACCAAGGGCAGGGAGGCGGTCGGCACTTCGCTGATTCGTCTGCGTGCAGACGGTAAGCTGTACTCCGGGAACGGGGTTTCGACGGATATTGTCGGCGCATGTATCCGAGCCTATATCAATGCGCTCAATAAGATTGTATATGAGGAGAATTGATATGAAATTTGCATTTTCCACAAAAAATGTACCGGCCGAATCTTATATTCAGCTTTGCAATCTGACAGCAGAATATGGATTCGACGGGTTTGAGTTATACGACCCAGTGGCAGAGAAAAATGCACATGAGGACAGCATTCTTCACTCTGCAATGAATGCGTCGGCGAAGCGCAAGCTGGTGAACCGGCACATAGGCGTAGCCTTTCTGACTTGTGCGGAGATGATTTCACAGACCACCGATCCGGAGCTGATTCGGAAATGTGCGGAGTTGGCTGTCCGGGCTTCTGCCGGAGGAGTCATCCTGCAGTTTGCATCCGTTCCGGAGGAATCTGTTTTAAAGAAGATCATGGCACCTGCGATTGCGGTGGCGGAGAAAAATGGGATTCTCATTCTTTTGGAAACCGCAGGAGTGCTGGCGGACACCAAAAAAGTTCTGGAGGTTGTCGGCTTTTTTGAATCTGCCAGTGTTCATGTTTGTTGGAACATTCGGGAAACCTTTTTTGAAGCCAAGGAGGATGCGGATACCACGATTCAGAATCTGGGGGCTTACATCGGTTATGTTCGCATCGGAGACCGCCGGGAAGGGAAAGATGTTCTGCTTGGAGACGGCGAGCTTCCGGTTGCTGATTTTATGAATGCGCTGAAATCCTTGAATTACGAAGGGTATCTGTGTGTCGACTGGAATGAAGAAATCACTTCTCCGGATATTGTGCTGACACATTTCATCAGCTATTTGTCCGGAAAACTTCCGGAAGCGGAAAAGCCTCGGGAAATTTACTATAATCGTTCGCGTACCGGCACCTTTCCGTGGAAACGGTATGATGTGATTGATCTTACTTTTTCTCAGGTGCTGGATGAAATGGTCCGCCGTTATCCGGATCAGTACGCATTCAAGTATACCACCCTGGATTATACAAGAACCTATGCGCAATTTCGGGAGGATGTTGACCAAGCGGCTGCCGCACTGATTTCTCTTGGCGTAAAGCCGGGGCATCATGTCGCCGTTTGGGCAACCAATATTCCGCAATGGTTTATCACTTTTTGGGCAACGGTTAAGATCGGAGCTGTTTTGGTTACCGTAAACACGGCCTATAAAATCCATGAAGCAGAATATCTGCTTCGGCAATCGGATACCCATACATTGGTGATGATTGAAAATTGCAGGGATTCGGATTACAAGGCGATTGTAGAAGAGCTTTGTCCGGAATTGAAAAATATTCGCCCGGGGGATCCGCTTTATGCAAAGAATCTTCCTTTTCTGCGCAATGTTATCACGGTCGGTTTTCATATGGACGGGTGTCTGGAATGGAATGAGTTTACCAAACGGGGAGATTCTGTTCCACGGGAGGAAGTGCGCCGCAGAGCTGCCTGCGTACGCCCCGGCGACGTCTGCAATATGCAGTATACCTCCGGCACAACAGGCTTTCCGAAAGGAGTCATGCTGACGCACAGCAACATTGTCAACAACGGGAAGATTATCGGAGACCGCATGGATATTTCCACTGCGGATCGCATGATGATACAGGTGCCGATGTTTCACTGCTTCGGAATGGTGCTTTCTATGACCAATTGTATGACGCATGGTGCAACCGTGAGTCCGATGCCGTATTTTTCCCCAAAATCGTCTCTTGCTTGTATTAACAGTGAGCGGATTACTTGCTTCAATGGGGTTCCGACCATGTTTATTGCGATGTTCAATCATGAGAATTTTGCCAAGACGGATTTTTCGTATATGCGCACCGGTATCATGGCAGGAGCAAACTGCCCTCCTGAATTGATGCGCCGCGCTGCTGCCGAGATGAATATGACGGAGATTCTCAGTGTATACGGGCAGACCGAGGCGTCCCCGGGCTGTACGATGGGCGAGGTCAATGAAAGTTTGGATCTGCGTGTGGAAACTGTCGGCAGTGCCTTTCCGGGAGTAGAATGTAAAATCATTGATCCGGAGACCGGAGAGGATTTGCCGGACGGAGAAAACGGAGAGTTTGTCGCCCGTGGCTTTAATATCATGAAAGGATACTATAAAATGCCAAAAGCGACCGGTGAAGCAATTGATGCGGACGGATGGCTGCACAGCGGAGACATCTGCTGCCGTACGCCGGAAGGCTATTATAAGGTGACCGGGCGTTTGAAGGATATGATAATACGTGGCGGTGAGAATCTTTATCCCCGTGAGATTGAGGAATTTTATCTCACACATCCAAAAATCCGGGACGTGCAGGTCGTCGGTGTTCCGGACAAGCGTTACGGAGAAGAGGCGTGTGCTTGGATTATACTGCATGCCGGAGAAAACTCGGACGAAAATGAAATGCGGGAATATGGTGCATCTCATATGGCGATGCACAAAGTTCCCCGTTACTTTGTTTTTGTGAAGGAGTTTCCTATGAATGCGGCAGGAAAAATTCTGAAGTACAAAATGAAGGAAGAATCGATTCAAACATTGGGTCTTTAAGAAAAAAAGAGGTGGCGAAAAGAGATTTTTCGCACCTCTTTTTCCATTTGGGAAATGCGAAAACAGGTTCTTGGACAGCAGAAAAGACTTTTGCTTAAGTGGTTTTAAAAATAATGAATAAAATACTTGACTTAATGACGAAATAGGTATATAATAAACTCGTTGTTCAGAGAATGTGTGCATTTTTTGCATCTGTTTTTATGGCGGCGGTGCGGCAGAGAAATCGTGAGACCGCAGGAATAAATCAATCAGAAATCGGGAATTAGCGCAGTTTGGTAGCGCGCATCGTTCGGGACGATGAGGCCGCAGGTTCAAATCCTGTATTCCCGACCACGTCGGAGTAAGCTTTGCTTGCTCCGACTTTTTTTATTCAAAAAAGTCAGTCGTCTGCGCCGCTACTCCTCCTCTTCGCAAAAAGGCCTGCTCGGTTGCAAGCGCCCTCCCAACGGCTCACTGTCGCTTTCCGCCTTTTTGCGAGTACGATGGTTTTTTATAATATATCTATTTCATAACACAATGCAAAAAAATCGGCAAGCATGATAGTGCTTGTCGATTTTTACTTATTACTGAAATTCTTGACAAGTTTGAAACAAAGAAGATATGATTTTGTTTTGTTCATCCTGTGATCATGCGAACAGAAAACTGTTTGTCTCTATCATGCACATGAAATGCCAATG
>CAKRUL010000173.1 GCA_934403665.1 uncultured Clostridia bacterium
TTATACCACAGATGATACCAAGATTTCCACTTTTATTCTGAAAAAACAGAGAAAAAGCAAAGCGGCATTTCCAATTTTGTCGGATTTTCTTCTGTGCTTAAAGTCTATGACGCATCACAGTATCTTATTATCGTTTCTGTCAAAGAATGTGGAATTCTTTTCAGAAATCCCGAAAAAAGACGAAAGAAGTTTTTTTACAGAACCATGACAAATTTCGAAATCCTTCGCCCTTCGTTGACAGCGAATTTTCGGTATGTTACAATATCAATAGATGAATTCAGTGTTTTTTGCGGAAAAAAAGAAAAGGTGATTCCAATGAAAAAGATTCTGTCATTTGTGCTTGTCTGTGTTTTGATGTGCACAATGACTTATGGTGCAAGCGCGAAAACGTTTTCTGACGTGTCCTCGGCGGAGCCGTTTTATAAGGCGGTGTCCAAGCTGAGTGATATTGGAGTGATCGCCGGAAAAGGAGACGGAAATTTTAATCCTTATGACGCTACCACAAGAGCGGAGTTTTGCGCATTTCTCTCACGGGCAAACGGATATAAAGATCATACGGTTTCGGGAACCGTTCCCTTTTGGGATGTTCCGGATACCTATTGGGCAGTGAATCCCATCTATTTTTGTTATTCCAAAGGCTACATCAGCGGAATGGGAAACGGAACCTTTGAGCCGGCGCGGAAAATTACCTATGAAGAAGCCGTGAAAATGGTTGTAAATGCCGCCGGGGTCAGCGATTCGTCTTTGATCCATGCGGGTCCGTATTGGTATTCCGGCTATCTTGACCGTGCTTCCCAAAAAGGATTCTTGAGCGGCTTCACCGTCAAACCGGGTCAGCCGATTCCGCGGGGGCATGTCGCACAAATCATATACAATGCGATGGAAAAGGGATATCTTGGCGGAAACAGCACGAAGCCGACTTCTCCGCCGGCGACGGTTGCTCCGACAGCTACCCCGAAACCGACGGCTACGCCTACCGTCAAACCGGAAAGAACGGCGAGCGCCGACGGAAAACGAATTGTGATTGATGCCGGGCACAATCATCAGACGGTTGATACCGGAGCGGCAGGAAACGGATTAAAGGAACAGGATGTCACATGGGAGATTGCGGAGAAACTGCGGATTCATTTGCAGAGAAACGGCTTTGAGGTGATTATGACACGACCCCAAACAACCGATTCTCTCGGGACAACCGTGCGGGAAAGCTTGCAGCAGCGTGTGGACATTGCGAACAGAAACAATGCGGATCTGTTTCTCTCCATTCACTGCAATTCCGGAGGCGGCACCGGGACGGAGACCTATTGTTATCAGTTTGGCGGAAACGGAGAAAAACTGGCGAAGCTGGTGCAGAAAATGGTGGTTCAGGAGACCGGCTTGACGGACAGAGGCGTGAAAGCTGAAAATCTTTTTGTCATCAAAAATACAATCATGCCTGCCATTTTGCTGGAGACTGCTTTTATTGATAAGGAATCGGATGCACAGTTTCTGGCAAGCTCGTCGGGGCAGGAAAAGTTTGCTGTCGCCATCGCGAAAGCAGTCTGTCAGTTCAAAGGGCTCCAATATCGATAATCCATCCTGCACTTGCCGGCTTTGCAAGGTGTGAAAAGAAGAAGAGGGCTTATTGCAAAATTTGTGATAAGCTCTTGTTTTTCAGCGAAATACTACAATTCCTATAAAAATTATTGGTATTGCATAAGATTTCCGTGTTCTCCTGCAAAAATTTCAACAGTTTTTCAATTGTATTGCCATAAGGCGTGTGCTATAATAATCATTAAGATAGATGTTCTGTCACTGAAAGTTCGGCATTTTTCAGTGTTTTGCATGTCGCAAGAAGTTAGAAATAGCTAACTTTCGGAAAGGTACTCTTGCAATCAGCGGAAAGATATGGTATTCTTAATCCAAACAAATGGATTGAAAGAGTGTGCGTCATGGGAAAAATAGTTTGTTTTACAGGGAAAAGACCGCAGAATATGCCCTTTAAATTTGATGAGTATCATTCGCGCTGTATTGCGTTAAAAGAAAAAATGTACAACGAGATTGAAAATTTGATTTCGATGGGCTGTGATTATTTTATTACCGGAATGGCGCTGGGGGTGGACATATGGGCTGCAGAAGCGGTTCTCTATTTCAAACGCCGCGGCATGCCTGTTTCACTTGAGGCCGCAATTCCCTGCAAGGGGCAGGAAAAGCGATGGAGCAAAAATTATCAGGAGCGCTATCATCGGATCTTGGAGCAGTGTGATAAGATCACATACATCACAGAGCAGTATGAGAAGGATTGCATGCGGCGGAGGAATGAATATATGGTGGATCGGTCGGATGTCGTGGTTGCTGTCTGCAATGACCGAAGCGGGGGAACCGGAGCGACTCTGCATTATGCACAGTCCAAGCATAAAATTATGATAATTGTCAATTATTAAAATACAGGGGAAAGCGGAACATTGCAGGATAGCTGGAATTCCGCAAACAAAAAAGCAATCAATCAATTCGAGACAGTGTATGATAAAAAGAGACATTTTGCATTGTTTCAAAATTCAAATAGAAGGAGTGTTCTGATATGTCAAACATCGTCTATGTCGACAATGCGGCGACGACCAAAATAAAACCGGAAGTATTGGATCAAATGATGCCTTATCTGACAGAGTTTTACGGCAATCCTTCCTCCATATATTCCATTGCGCAGGAAAGCAAAAAAGCGATTGAAACGGCGCGGGAGAAGGTTGCGAAGGCCATCCATGCAGATCCGAAGGAAATTGTTTTCACGTCCGGTGCAACCGAGTCGGATAACTGGGCGCTGAAAGGGATTGCATATGCGAATCGCGGAAAAGGCAATCATATTATCACCACGAAGATTGAGCACCACGCAATTCTGCATACGGCACAGCAGCTGGAGAAAGAAGGATTCGAGGTCACCTATCTGGATGTGGATGAATTCGGTGTCGTCGATCTGGAACAGCTGAAGCGTTCCATCAAAAAAGAGACGATTCTGATTTCCGTCATGTTTGCGAACAATGAAATCGGAACCATCGAGCCCATCAAGGAGATTGGGCAGATTGCGAAAGAAAAGCACATTTTTTTCCACACGGATGCCGTTCAGGCAATCGGCAACGTGCCGATTGATGTCAATGAGCTTGGCATTGATCTGCTCTCTTTGACGGGGCATAAAATTTACGGTCCGAAAGGCATCGGCGCTTTATACATCCGCAAAGGAACCAAGATTCTGCCGTTTATGAATGGCGGAGCACAGGAAAACAAACGCCGGGGCGGCACTGAGAATATTGCCTATATTGTCGGTTTGGGAAAGGCCATTGAAATGGCAACCGAAAAAATCGACGAGAAAGTGCAAAAAATCAGCAAGCTTCGGGATCGCTTTATTCGCAGAGTTCAGGAGGAAATTCCGTATGTGCGCTTAAACGGGCATCCGACCAACCGGCTTTGCAATAATGCAAACTTTTCGTTCCGTTATATTGAGGGCGAGGGGCTGCTGTTGTTTTTGGATATGAAAGGCATTTGCGCCTCCAGCGGTTCCGCTTGTACCTCCGGTTCTCTTGACCCGTCACATGTTTTGCTGGCGATTGGCTTGCCGCATGAGATTGCACACGGCTCTCTGCGGGTCACGTTCGGGGACTTTAATACCGAACAGGATGTGGACTATGTTGTGGATCAGCTGAAAATTATTGTAGACAGACTTCGGAAAATGTCACCTTTATATGAGAAAGCAGAATAGGAGGAATTGGGATGTACAGTGAAAAAGTCATGGATCATTTTTCTAACCCCAGAAATGTGGGAGAATTAAAAGATGCAAACGCCATTGGGGAAGTCGGAAATGCAAAATGCGGCGACATCATGAAAATCTATATGAAAATCGAAGACAACATCGTGAAAGATGTAAGCTTTAAAACCTTTGGCTGCGGCGCCGCCATCGCCACCAGCTCGATTGCAACCGAAATGGTGAAAGGAAAGACGGTGGAGGAAGCGCTGGAGCTGTCGAACAAAGCGGTGATCGAAGCGCTTGACGGTTTACCGCCGCAAAAGATTCATTGTTCCGTGTTGGCGGAGGAGGCCATCAAAGCGGCAATTATCGATTATTATCAAAAGCAGGGGCTGGACACCTCACATATTGAGGGCTGCAACGGCTGTTGCTCCGGCTGTCATTGTGATCATGAATAGGAAAGTGCTTTTGGGGGTAAGCGGCGGCGTGGACAGTTCGGTCGCCGCTTATTTATTGC
>CAKRUL010000174.1 GCA_934403665.1 uncultured Clostridia bacterium
CATATCAACCCTGCAATTGCGATTGCAAATGCCATCAAAGCGGAACATCCGGAGGCGGAAATTTTGTTTATCGGCGCAAAGGTTGGCATGGAAGGAGAATTGGTCTCCAAGGCCGGCTTTCCCATTGAGTTTATTGATATTGAGGGCTTTGCCCGCAAGGTTTCTTTGCACAATGCCGTGGTGATGATGAAATTGGGAGGCAGTATGTTGCAGTCCCATAAGATTTTGAAGCGCTTTCGACCGGATATCGTGATCGGAACGGGGGGCTATGTGACCGGTCCGGTGCTTCTCACAGCAAGCAAAATGGGGATTCCGACTCTGATTCATGAGCAGAATGCGTTTGCCGGAGTCACAACCCGGCTGCTCGCAAAACATGTGGATCGAATTTGCGTTGCATTCCGCGAGGTGAAAAAGCTGGATGCGGATTCCTCCAAAATTGTTTATACCGGCAATCCAATCCGTGCCGCTTTCAAGGGCGTGGAGCAGAAAACGGCGAAACGCCAGCTGGGCATTGACGACGGTCTTCCCTTTGTGATTTGATTTGGAGGCAGTCTCGGCTCTCAGAAGATCAATGAGTGCATGACGGATTACATTAAAAAGACATACCGGGAGAACAAATATCACTTGCTTCTGGTTACTGGTGATCTCTATATTGAGGACGTGCGTGATGAGCTGAAAGCGAGCCACATTGATTTAAGTCACTCCAAAATCTATCTGAAAAATTATTTGGATGATATGCATAAATATCTTGCAGCGGCGGATGTGGTCATCTGCCGTTCGGGGGCTCTTTCCTTAAGTGAAATCAATTATCTGGGGAAAGCGTCGATTTTGATTCCTTCGCCGAATGTGACGGACAATCACCAGGAGTTCAATGCGGACGCTGTTGTCTCGGCAGGCGGTGCCATCAAGATTTCCGAAAAGGATTTAAGTCCCGAGACCTTGTACCGTGCAATTGAATCTTTACTCACGCATCCTTCCGAAATCACGGTTATGGCGGAGCGTTCCCGCAGAATCGGAACAGGGGATGCGGCGGAAAAGATTTTAAAGGAAATTTATGGTCTTTTGGAGAAAGGGCGCACCTAAAAATTCTATCTGTATTTGCACCTCTTTACAAAGTTTGCATAGGATATAACAGGTTGAAATGTTTTTCCCTGCAGCAGGAAAGAAGCAGTCTATTCGGAGCGGAATTCTGGAATAGGCGGTTTTTGTATTTTGCGAAAACGAATCTTCTTCCTTGCATGCATGGATGCTTATGCCGACTTTGGAGGTGTTATGGAATGAGTAAAATAATCGTTGCAGGCGGGAAGAAGCTGGAGGGAGAAATTCGGATCCCGGGCGCAAAAAACACAGTTCTTCCCATCCTTGCCGCAACGCTGATCAGCGGGAAAAAAAGTGTGATTCACGATTGCCCAATGATCTCCGATGTGAAGCTGACTTTGGATATTTTAAAACAGCTTGGTTGTGACGTGACCGCTGAGGAAAATACCGTGACGGTGGATTCCGGAGGTTTTGATTGCACCGTTCTGACGGAGGAATGGATGCACAAAATGCGTTCCTCCATCATTTTAACTGGTGCCATTCTTTCGCGCTGCGGAAGAGTGCGAACCAGCTATCCGGGCGGCTGTGAATTGGGGTTAAGACCCATTGATTTACATATTAAAGCATTTAAAGATATGGGCGTCCGTGTGGAGGAACAGTTTGGCTATATTGACTGTGTGATGGAGCACCCTCATCCCTGTGATGTGCATTTGGGTTTTCCGAGCGTCGGGGCTACCGAGAATATTATGCTGGCGGCGGTCGGCATCAAAGGAACGACTCGGATTGTCAATGCCGCTAAAGAACCGGAAATCGAGGATTTGCAGACTTTTCTGAATGCCATCGGTGCAGAGGTTCGGGGCGCAGGAACCAGTATCATTGAAATACGGGGAACCGATTGCTTCCGGGAAGCGGAACACACTGTGATACCGGATCGCATTGTGGCGGCAACGTATATGGCGGCCGCCGCTATCACGGCGAGCACGGTGGAAGTGACCAATGTAAATCCGGAGCACATCAGTTCCATTCTTGCGGCATTGCGTGAAATGGGAGTGAAAATTTGCAGAACGCGGCGAAACTCCTTGGTTGTCAGCGGGAATGCCAGACTGCGGCCGTTGAATATTCTTCGGACGACTCCTTATCCGGGGTTTCCTACGGACGCACAGTCGGTTTTCACCACGTTGCTTTCGGTGGCGGAGGGAACCAGCATCTTGATAGAAAGCATCTTTGACCAGCGGTTTAAGCATATGGATGAACTGACCAAAATGGGTGCGGACATTACGGTGGACGGGAGAACAGCCGTCATCAAGGGTGTCAAAAAGCTATATGGAGCCAAAGTGAATGCTCCGGATTTGCGAAGCGGAGCCGCACTTGTGATTGCAGGGCTTCGGGCAGACGGAGTGACCACGGTAGATGAAATCAGCCATATTGAACGAGGATACGAAGATATCGTCCGGGATTTACGTTCTCTGGGCGCTGAAATAAAAAGGATTGATTAAAGTATGTCAAGAAAGAAAAAGACGGCGAGCATCGAAGAACGGAGAGAGGCTCGCCGTAAAAGACAAAGAAGAAAGCGGACAAGCCGGAAGATAACCGTCACTTTGTTGCTTTTGGTTGGCGTGTGTATCGGCATCTGTTTTACCCCCGTATTTTCAATTCGGGAAATTCGGGTCAGCGGAACCAATCGGGTTCCGGAGGAGCAGATTGCCGTTTCTTCCGGTGTTTCGGTCGGGCAGAATATTTTCACCTTCAATATTCACGAGGTGGCAGAGCAGCTAAAGCAAATCCCCTATGTGGAGGAAGTCACAGTGCGCCGCAATTATCCCAATGTGCTGTCGATCGAGGTGCGTGAGGCGGTTCCTGTTGCTTATGTTGCAATCGGCGGCGGCTTTGCGGTGATTGATAAGACGGCAAGAGTTTTGGAGGGCACGGAGAACCGCACGGCATACAAGATTCCTTTGATTGTTCAGGAGGAGATTGGGAATTATACCCTTGGAGAAAAATTGGCACTTGCCAAAGAGGGGAACTTTCCTGTATTATTAGAAGCAGCGGTAGCGGTCAGTCATAATCAGTTCTCTGACCGGATTACGGACATTTATATGGAAAACAAAGAGATTTATATGAACATCAGCGATACGCTGAAAATCAAGCTCGGAAACGAAGAAAAACTCAGCGCTAAAATGAATATGTTAAAAGCGGTTTTGGAAAATCTTCCGAAGGGAAGCAAGGGGACGCTGGATATGACCAATGGTGAGAAGGTCTATCTGACGTCGGACGGCTGATGGCTGCAGCCGGTGTACATAGAGACGAATAAGACGAGAGGAGTATGGGGTCATGAACAACAAAAAGGCACAGCTGTCTATTGGATTTGTATGTATGGTACTTGCGTTTTTTATCACTTGGCAGGTCAAGAGCGTGTATAAGAACAGTGCGGATCCGACACTGGGAGTCGTCCGTGCGGATCAGTTGCAGAACATGCTGCGTGTGGAAAAGGAGAAAAGTGAAGCGCTCTATAAACAGGTGATGGAGTATAAAGACGAAATTGCGGAATATCAAGCCAGTATTTCGCAGGATAATAATGCGGCAAGTATTCTGAAAAACGATTTGGACAAGGCAGAGTTTCTTGCCGGTATGACAGAGGTGGAGGGTCCCGGGCTGACGATAACCTTGAAGGACAGCCAGCTCGCCAATCCGACTGGCGGAAATGATAATCTTTATGTGGTGCATGACGACGATGTTCTGAAAGTGTTAAATGAATTGCGTGCGGCAGGAGCGGAGGCAATCAGCGTCAATGATGAACGCATTATCGCCATCAGTGAGATCCGCTGCGCAGGCCCGACCATCAGTGTGAACAATAACCGCACAGCCGCGCCTTTTGTCATCAAAGCAATCGGAGATTCCAAACAGCTGGAAAGCGCTCTTATGATGCGCGGCGGCGTTGTTGATACGCTGACACAGTGGGGCATCGAGGTGGAGCTGAAGCACAAAAGCAGTTTGAATATCGCCGCTTACAAAGGAGCGGTCAAGAATAATTATGCCAAAAAAGTGATCCCGACGGCAACGCCGGATCCGAACGGCACGAAACAGTAGAAGGAGGAGAAGACCATGTTGTTTCCAATGATTGGTGCGATACTTGGT
>CAKRUL010000175.1 GCA_934403665.1 uncultured Clostridia bacterium
GTGGAAGACAATAATCCGCTGTATTTTTTGGAAAACAGCGAAAAATATTTTTGCAATATTGTCTGCCCGATTATCGCCGAGGGAGACGCAATCGGCTCCATCGTTCTTTTCTCGGTGGAAGAACCGATTCAACTGGGAGAAATCGAGGAAAAAGTGACTCAGACCTCCGCCTCCGTTCTCGGAAAAGTGCTGGAACAATAAACAAAAAGCAACCGCCGCGGAAACCAGATAGCTCCCCGGCGATTGCTTTTTTCTATTCTGTGCTTTCCCCTGCCGGTTTCCGCCCAGCATAGGAGAACAAACTATATCTTTTGAAACGCTTGTTCCAAATCATCCAGAATATCCTGAACATTTTCCAAACCTACGGAAAGCCGTATCAAACCCGGCGTAATTCCTGCCGCTTTCAGCTGTTCATCCGTCAGTTGTCTGTGTGTCGAACTTGCCGGATGCAGCACACAGGTTCGGATGTCCGCAACGTGAACCACATTGGAAGCGAGCTTCAGACTGTCAAGAAACCGAACCGCATTTTCGCGGCTTCCCTGCAACGAGAAAGAAATGACTCCACTGCAGCCGTTCGGGACATACTTCTGATACAAAGCATGATATTTGCTCCCCTTCAGCGCAGGGTAATTCACAAATTCCACTTTTTCCTGCGCTTCCAAGTATTGCGCCACCTTCAGCGCATTTTCGCAATGCCGTTCCATGCGAACCGCCAGCGTTTCCAGCCCGAGATTGAGCAAAAATGCAGCCATTGCGGAGGGATAGGTCCCAAAATCACGTGTCAGTTGAACTCGCGCCTTGGTGATATACGCCGCTTTTCCAAAGTCCTTAGTATAGATCACGCCATGATAGCTTTCGTCCGGCTCGGTATATTCCGGAAACTTTCCGTTTGTCCAATCAAAATTTCCGCTGTCAACGATGACACCGCCCACTTGAACCGCATGCCCATCCATATATTTTGTCGTTGAATGAATCACAATATCTGCGCCAAACATTATCGGCCGGCAAAGAATCGGTGTTGCAAAGGTATTGTCTACGATAAGGGGTACCTTATTTTTGTGTGCGATTTTCGCAAATTTCTCAATGTCAAAAATAGAAATCGCCGGATTTGCAATGGTTTCTCCGAATACTGCCTTCGTGTTTTCCCGAAATGCTTTTTGAATCTCTTCCTCATCCACATCCGGATCCACAAAGGTACACTCGATCCCGAATTTTTTCAAAGTGACCGCAAACAGGTTGATGGTTCCGCCGTATATGGTTGCTGCACTGATGAAATGGTCGCCCGCTTTCATGATATTCAGAATGGCAAGCAGCGAAGCCGCCTGCCCGGCAGTGGTGCAAAGTGCTCCGACGCCGCCCTCCAATGCGGCAATTTTCTTTTCTACCGCCTCAACGGTTGGATTGGAGATTCTGGAATACATATGTCCTTCCACAGACAGGTCAAATAATTTTCCAATATGTTCTGTGGAATCGTATTTATACGTCGTGCTTTGGTAAATCGGCAGAACTCTGGTCTCGCCGTTTTTTGGCTCATAGCCTTCATGAAGACATTGGGTCTCTATCCGCATTGTCATCGTTCCCTTCTTTTCTGAATGATGTGATCCGGAACGTTCCATAAATTCCGAATAAAAAGAGGAACTTCTGCCGCCCGAAAGGCAGAGAACATCCTGCTTTTTCTATGATAGCACATCTGGAAACACAAGTCAACAAACCGTTCCTCCGCACTTTGAAATCAAACTGTAATGAAAAATGAGTTTACACCGTTTGTTCCTTATTGTATAATAGAATTATGATTTTTTCCGCGGAGAAATCAGTTCACTGCACACAGAAAACAGAATTCCGCCGGGAAAGATGTTTCCTGTTCTTTCTTTGTCACAACCGGGAAAAGGAGATGGTTTTTATGAAAAAACAAATGTCGGCCTTGTTGCTCTGCTTTGTCCTGCTCATTGCCCCATTGTCCTCCGTCCATGCAAAAGATGCCGAATCGGACTGGGGAAAATACACCTGGGATTTAACGGAATTCTTTTCGTCTGATCAATCTTTTCTGCAAACCTGCAGCGATATACAGGAGAACCTTGCGTTTTTGAACAACTGCAAAGGGAAACTGCATCGTCCGGACATTTTTATTCCATTTGTAAATATTCTGGATGAAGCCTATGAAAATCTGTTGGATGTCTATTACTATGCGTCTTTGTCCTTTCAAAAAAATTATACCTCCAGTGACGCGACCTCTTTTTATGTAAAAGCCGGCGATCTGTATAACAACTTTTTTGCCGTTTATCGGATGTTTCACAATGAAATCGCAACAATGACGGACTCTGTATTTTCCAATCTGGTGTCCGACCGCCGCATAGAATCGATGGCATCTGCCTTGAAAGCCATTCGTGAAGACCCGGAAAACGCGGACTATAACAAAGACAAAAAGCTGATTTCCGAATTGAACACCATCGGTGACTTTGAAAGTATCTACAGCACATTAAAGGACGGAGAATTAGACGGCGCATCCATCTTAAACGAAGAGGGAACACTTGTTTCGGCAAGCGAAATTTATCTTCTCAGCCCGACGGAATTCATCCGCAAAGATGCGCTGGATGCCCTCAATTATCCCTACCTCTCTAAACAGAACACCTTTGCCGCCCTGTACGATAAGCATGTGCGGCAAAGCTTGGCAAACAACAAATACAAAGGGTATGACTCTACCCTGAGCGCACAATTGGAACGTTATCAGGTCTCCCGAAAGGCATATGACCTGCTCATGACAAACACCATGGATCATATTTCGCTGATCAACCGAAAATATGATATCCTGCGAAAAGCGTTGGGATATGAAAAGCTGGAATCCTATAACATGTATCAAAGTTACCTCCCCTCGGTTTCGAAAACCTATACAATGGAGGAAGCAAAGCAGGAGATTATCGCCGCCGCTCAGCCTTTGGGGGAAGAATATGTTTCCGTTCTGAAAAAAGCGTTTGAGGAGCATTGGATTGACGCAAAGCCGGGCAACGGAAAATACAGCGGCGGTTTCACCGTTTCCACGCCGAAACACCCCTTCATTTTAGTGAATTTTACGGGAACACTGAGTGATGTAGGTGATCTTGCGCACGAGTTGGGGCATGCGGTACATATGTATCTTTCCGCTCAGAACCAGCCGTCCGAGTATCGGGATGCCCCTTACGTCTCGTCAGAAATCGCCTCCACCGTCAACGAAACATTATACTATCAGTATAAGCAGAAGCAGGCAGCGAATGAGGAGGACGCTTTATACTATGCCGTCCAGATGGAAAATTACGTGTTTGGGTATGCCCTCGAAGTCATGAAACAAGCGAAGATTGAAGAAATCGCCCAAGAAGCTGTCCGAAACGGCGAAGTTTTAACCGCCGATTTTATGAACAAAACGACATTAGCCGTGTTAAAACAATTTTACGGTCCTTCTGTAAATGTGGCGGAAAGTTCCAAAATCTACTGGACAAAAATCCCGCATTATTACAGCGACTTTTATGTGTTCAACTATGCACTTTCCTATACGGCAACAAATATGGCGGTGAAAGAGATCCATGAAGGCAACTCCTCCCGTTTCCTTCGCTTTTTGAAAGCCGGCTCCTCCAAAGATGCTTTGGAGCTGATCAAGGATATGGGCATTGACATGGAAAGCGAAACGCCCTATCAAGCACTGTATCAGGATTATCAGAATTATTTGGAAAACGAACAGAATTTGCTTTGCAAAAACGGTCAACAGATGAGTGATGACGGCAGTATTCAGATTCTTTATAAAGGAAATCTGCTGAATTTTGAAAACAAGCCGGTTTCCCGAAATGATGTTACTCTGGTTGATGCGGCGGCTTTCCTCCGTCAGCTGGGAGGAACCGTCCGGGAGGAAAACGGTGTCTCCGCCTCCCTAAACGGCATTACATTTCAATTTCAGGAAGGACAGCAGAATGCCCTCGTCAACAATGCACCCGTGCCTATGCAAACCGCCGCGCAGACGGTGAACCAAGCATTATATGTTCCTGTCCGTTTTATCGCCGATCAACTGATCCTTTCAATTTCCTATCAGGAACGCACAAAAACAGTTGTTCTGAAATAAATCTAAAACGACAAAGGAGGGGTAACAAATGTGAACAGAACCAGTAAAAACGGACAATAGAAAAAAAGAGCCTCCTATGGTATAA
>CAKRUL010000176.1 GCA_934403665.1 uncultured Clostridia bacterium
GAATGGTCCCTGTCTCATGTTCCTCGTCAAAAAGTTCTTCTTCCACAACAAATTCAAGCTTCTTATCTTTATACTGTTCCTTCACGTCGTCCAGATTCTGTCCGACGATATCCGGAACCGTGAATTCTTCTCTTTTAAAAAGATTTCCAAGGCTGAAACTCGGGAACAAGATTCCGATTCCGATCGAAAGAATTGCAATAAACAGAACAACCGATGTTACAATTGCAGCCGTCACGGCGACCTTGTCCTGCTTTGTCTCGGCTTTGAACAACTCCCGGAGCCTCGATTTCTTTTTCTTTTTTTTGTCCTTCTTTTTCTTTTTCGGTTCTTCCTCCGGAGCTTCCGGCTGTTTCATATCCTCTATCTGTTTTTTGATTTCCTGCCGTTCATCCCTTGTGATCAGCTTGGTCTCTCCCAAATCGGCAATCGCCGCATTGGCATTATCCGGCTCAAACAGTTCCGGATCCTGAGAAAGACTCATCAAATCCTTCCAAAGTTCACCGGCGGTCTGATACCGCAGGTTAATATCCTTCTGCATCGCCTTTTCTACGATTTGAACAAAGCCAAGCGGAACGGTAATATTGAGCTCCTTAATGGGAGTGTAGTTGGATTGAAGATGCATAATGGCAATCGAAACCGCATTCTCGCCGTCAAAGGGAACCTTGCCGGTCAGCATTTCATACATGGTAACTCCCAGCGAATAAAGATCGCTTCTGGCATCGGTCAATACCCCTTTGGCGTCCTCCGGAGAAATATAGTGCACGGAACCCATGATTCCTTCGTCAATTTTCCTGGTTTCAGAGGAATTTGCAATCCGTGCAATGCCGAAATCCGTGACCTTTATCGTTCCGTCCCGGGTGATGATGATATTCTGCGGCTTAATGTCCCGATGGACAATTCCGTTCTTATGCGCATGATCCAAAGCGGAACAAATCTGCAAAGAAAATTTCAATGCCAGACGCCAGGGAAGCATTCCGTTTTTTTGAATATAGTCCTTCAGGGTGACCCCTTCCACCAGCTCCATCACAATATAATAGATACCATTATCGTTTCCAACATCGTAAACAGAAACGATATGCGGATTGGAGAGGCTGGCGGCAGCCTGCGACTCCCGGTTAAACCGTTTGACAAATTCCTTGTCCACTTTATATTCATCCCGCAACACCTTGATCGCCACATAGCGATTCAAAAGTCTGCATCTTGCCTTATATACAACGGCCATCCCGCCGTTTCCGATTTCCTCTATAATTTCGTACCGATTGCTTAATATTTTTCCTACCAAATTCATTTTTTCACCCCCATCATATTCTCACGGCAACAACCGTAATATTGTCACTGCCCCCGTCCTCATTTGCCATGTCAACCAATTTGTCGACTGCCAGCTGAAGCGAAGGGGATTTTTTTATCATCTCATATATTTCTTCCTTGCTCAGATAATCTGTCAGTCCATCACTGCACAGAAAAATCGTCCGCGAAAGATCGCTTTCCATCACGAAAATGTCCGGTTCCACATTTTTTTCTGTGCCGATGGCTTTGGTAATTCCCTTCCGATCCGGATGTGTTTTCGCATCCTCCTCGGTGATGCTACCGCTTGCCACCAGCTCAGAGACATAGGAATGATCCTTGGTCACCTGCCGGATACCATCATCAATCAGATAAGCGCGGGAGTCCCCGACATGCGCAAAATACAATCTCTGTTTGGTAACCACAGCAACAGTCAGGGTAGTCCCCATGCCTGCATACTGACTGGCGCTGATTGATTGTTGATAGACATAGGCATTAATTTCAGCAATACACTTGCGCAATTTATTTTCTGTGTCCGTGAAGAACCCTTCCGTCTCATCGAATTCTTTAAGCTTTCGGATTGCCATCGAACTGGCAATTTCTCCTGCATTGTGCCCTCCCATCCCGTCTGCGATAGCGCACAGCACATAGTCGTCATTGCCAAACAGAAGATAGCTATCCTCATTGAGCTCTCTTTTTCTTCCTCTGTCCGATTTGTAACCAAATTCCAATGAAAACACCTCGCTTTATTGATTGTTTTTCCGAAGTTGCCCGCATGCCGCGTCAATATCCGTCCCAAGCTCTCTACGCACAGTGGCGTTAATACCGTTTTTCAGCAGTTCCTTCTGAAATGCTTCCACGGCTTCCCGGGTTGGTCTTTTCAGCCCGGTTTCCTTCACCGCGTTGACCGGTATCAGATTGACATGGCAGAGCATTCCGCGAAGAAGCGCCGCGAGTTCTCTCGCATGCGGCTTATCGTCATTGACGCCCCGGATCAATGTATATTCAAATGAAATTCTTCTTTTCGTCTTTGCAGTATATTCCCGGCAGGCTTTTAAAAGAACCTCGATGGGATATTTTCGGTTTACCGGCATGATCCTGCTTCTGTCTGCATTATTGGTGCTGTGCAGGGAAATGGACAAGGTGATTGGCATCTGCTCGCCGGCCAGCTTTTCAATTTTATCCACCAAGCCGCAGGTCGACAGAGAGATATGGCGGTAACCGATGTTCAAACCGCCCTCCTGATTCACATTTTTAAGAAATCGGATCACATTCTCATAATTGTCCAGCGGTTCCCCGATTCCCATCAGAACGACGTTGGAAATTCTGCGCCCCATATCCTTGGAGGCAAAAATCAGTTGATCCAAAATTTCTCCGGCGGTCAGATCCCGCTCCTTTCCTCCGATGGTAGAAGCACAAAAACGGCAACCCATGTTACACCCGACCTGTGTGGAAATGCAGGCACTGGTGCCGTGCTTATATTCCATGAGAACAGTTTCAATCAGCGTTCCGTCATGATTCTCAAAAAGATATTTCACCGTTCCGTCCTTGGCAGTCTGCTTCTTTTTGATTTTGGGAACACTGACAAAAAAATCTTCCTCCAGCCTTTGACGCAGTTCTTTTGAGAGATTGGTCATTTCCTGAAACGATTCGACTCCCTGCTGGAGCCACGCAAAGCACTGCAGCGCACGAAACTTTTTTTCTCCCATTTCCAAAAAGCACTGCTGCAATTCTTCCAGCGTAAAATCCTTGATATTTTTCTTCATCTGTTTTCTCCAAAACTTCTGCCGCAAACCATTCTTCTTAGATAGAATACCCCGTTCCGGCAAAATAACCCCCCTGCAAAACGCTGTGGTTCTGCAGTGGGAGAACAACAAAATCATTATACCAAGATAACAGCACTTTTGCAAGGGAAATGCGCAGATAATCCTGCTGTGTTCTAACGTGTAATGATAAGAAATTCTTTTCTATCTTCTCGGGAAATATTGATACAGGTTGCACTTAATCATCCCGTTATACAGCTTTCTTTTTTTGTTTGCCTTCTGTCCAAAGAAATATTCAAACTGTTCCAATGGAGTTAAAGCATAGAACGACCAGCCTTCCAGCCGGCGATACACCTTGCCGGTCTGCTGGGCGAGCTGCTCACAGTCATCCTTTTCCAAAAGCCGTTCCCCATAGGGCGGATTACACACGATGGTTCCTCCTGGTTCTGGACACCCAAAATCCTTCACCGCTTTTTCCTCCACGGTTACCAAATCAGAGATTCTCGCTTTCTTGCAGTTTTCCTTAGTCAGTTCCACCGCAAAGGGGTCAATATCAGACGCAAGAATCCGAAGCCCGGTATCCCGAATTTCTTCCTGTGCTTCCTCTCTGGCATCTCGCCACATCGAATGCGGAATCTGGGCATAATGCTCCGCCGCAAACTTGCGGTATAATCCCGGTGCAATATTTTTTGCAATCAGCCCCGCCTCGATCGGAATCGTCCCGGAACCGCAGAAAGGATCCGCAAAGATTCCATTGTATCGAAACCGGCTCAGGATCACCATCGCCGCGGCAATGGTCTCTTTGACGGGCGCGGCGTTGGAGTGCTTTCGGTACCCCCTTTTGTGAAGCCCGTCGCCGGAGGTATCTATCATCAACA
This sequence comes from uncultured Clostridia bacterium, assembly GCA_934403665.1. The sequence continues at coordinate 3,926 of CAKRUL010000176.1, forward strand.
CGACCTTATCCTTAATAATACTGAATTCAATCTGATAGGAAACACCGGTTTCCGGAAGCCATGTCTGCCCGTATTCCCTGCTCAATGCCTCCGCCACGCTTTTTTTAATGATAGACTGACAGTCCGAAACGCTGAAAAGCGTAGAGCGGTTGGTGAATCCCTTTACCGGAAACGCTCCGTCCTGCGG
>CAKRUL010000177.1 GCA_934403665.1 uncultured Clostridia bacterium
GCGGATAAGGCTACACAACAAGCTAAAGTCCAAAAGATATGCGTAACCTTATGCAGTAAATTAAGCGAGTAAACGAGGAAAGTTAAGTGTCTTACCTCGGGAGGTCTTGCAGACGGAGAAATCCGCAGTAACAACGAACTGCAAGAAGTCAGCAGAGGTCATAGTACCGATAAAACGGGAAGGAATGAACAATTTGTAGTGTTTTCACTACCAATAATCAACATAGACGATAGTCAGAATGTGTTAATGAGGAGAGTACGAGCGTATCTCGGAGGGTTACGCAAAATCGATGATTTGTCTATGTGTGACAGGAGAGGAGAAAACGAGTATGGAGCTTTTAGACGAAATATTGTCAAAAGAAAACCTGAACAAAGCGTATTTACAAGTATATCGCAACAAGGGAGCTTCGGGAGTTGACGGAGTTACAGTAGATGAGCTTAAACAATATCTAAAGGAAAATAAGGAAGAAATACTGACAAAAATCCGACAGAGGAAGTATAAGCCACAGCCTGTAAGGCGGGTTAAAATTCCCAAAGAAAACGGAAAAATGCGAAATCTTGGCATACCGACAGTGGTGGATAGGGTAATACAACAAGCAATAGTGCAGGTATTAAGCCCGATATATGAAAAACAATTCAGTGAGTCAAGCTTATGGTTTCAGACCGAAAAGAAGCTGTGAAATGGCGATAATACGGTCGTTGGAGCTGATGAATGACGGATACGACTGGATTGTGGATTTAGACCTTGAAAAATTTTTCGATACAGTAAATCAAGATAAGCTGATAGGATTGATTATGAAAACCGTAAAAGACGGTGAGGTAGTGTCGCTTATCAGAAAATTTCTTGTAAGCGGAGTAATGGAGAATGGGAGATATGAGCCTACAAGGGCCGGAACACCACAGGGCGGGAATTTAAGTCCGTTGCTTAGTAATATAATGTTAAATGAGCTTGACAAGGAGCTTGAAACAAGAGGATTAAATTTTGTCAGGTACGCAGATGATTGTATGATATTTGTAAAAAGCGAAAAGGCGGCAAACAGAGTTTTAACATCGATAACGAAATATATTGAGAAAAAGCTCGGACTGAAAGTCAATGCCGAAAAGAGTAAAGTGAGCAAACAACAGGAATAAAGTTTTTAGGGTATGGATTTTGGGTGGCAAAAGGCGGAAAATATAAGCCAAAACCGCATTTAAAATCAATACAAAATCTGAAACGAAAGCTGAAACAGCTGACGGAAAGACGGATAAGCATAAGCCTTGATACACGACTTCAAAGGATAAATTATGTAGTCAGAGGTTGGGTTAATTACTTTAGGATAGCAAATATGAAAAATGTGCTTGCGAAGATTGATGAAAGGTTAAGAACCCGAATAAGGGTGATAATCTGGAAACAATGGAAAAAGACAAAAACGAGGTGCGATGCACTCGTAAAACTTGGTATGCCGTTTGAGCTTGCATTTAACTGTGCAAATACAAGAAAAGGCTATCAGCAGATTTGCAAGACGAGGTATATACAATTTGCTATCAATAACGACAGGTTAAAGAAAAGAGGTCTGCTATCACTAACAGACCACTATCTAAAAGTACATACTGAAATATAAATTGAACCGCCGTGTACCGAACGGTACGCACGGTGGTGTGAGAGGGGCGAAGCTCATTAAGAGTTAGCCTCTACTCGATTACTCAAACACGAGAGGAGAAACAAAGAATGATGAAAAAACGTTACGGGAACAGGCTGGTATCACTGCTTTTGCTGCTGTGTATGCTGTTTTCTATGTTTACTACTGCAAGTGCAGAAACATTAAGTGACGGTAAAGCAAAAACGGTAACCATAAAAATGAATGAGAAGTTTAATTTTTTGGAAACGACAAACGGTAATAAACTAAGCGGTTATGCGTGGAACTATACCACGGATACGGGAATTGTTGGTCCCGCATATTGCATCAACTGGGGACTGAAAAATCCGCCGTCGGACAAAAAGCTGACCATTGCGGGACGGTATACAGCCAATCCGAAAACCATCGGCGCATTTGCCTGCGGATATCCGCAGCGCAGCTTGGAGGATTTTATTAAAATCAATGTGGGAAGATGGCCGGAGATTGCAAACCTTACCCGCGAAGAATATGCCTGTGCAACCCAGCTTGCAGTCTGGGCAACTCTGGGGCAGCTTGCGGTGGAGGGCACAGATTTTACATCCGGGCGTGCAACACTTGCAATCCAATACAGCGATGCACAGAAGATACGCACATATAAAGCGCTGGAGATTATCCTGTACAACGCTTCGTTTTGGGACAGACCGCTTCAGACCGGCATGCAGATTCGACTTGGCAGAGAGGAAGCCGGAAATGTCTTGAATATTGAACATGAAGAAGGTATTGAAGGCGCTGAAAAACAGGGCGCATATGAGATAAAAAAGGAAACCATCAACGGCGCAGAATACTACACGCGTTCATTTGTTGCGTCTTCTTTTACATCGACCTTTAAGCACGATTACTTCATAGAGCTGTATACCGAAAATGCACCGGAAGGTACTATCTTTGCCGGTTTGGATAATACGCCGCTTGATACGGTGGTATGGGAAGGGCGCACGCTTTGGAGAGTGCCTACAAAAAATACGGTAACGAATATGAATGAGAACGGCGAAGAATATGCCGGAGATTTTAAAATTTGTATCCCGGTCAGAAACATGCCGCCCAGCGGGGATATCCTGATTCACGGGACGTCGACCATTACGCAGTATAATATCTATCTTGCGAACAATACCGATGATAACGAGCAAAGCTATGTGATGGCAGATCCGATGTATGCGTCAATGGACTGTGTGGGTGAACTGAAATGGGAAAAAGTGATTTCACCTTACGGCAGGCTGATTGTGAACAAGACAGACGGTATGGGAAACCCGCTGACAGGCGCAATCTTTGAATTGAAAGGTGCAGATGGCAGCAGGTTTGTAGGAACCTCGAACAACCAAGGGCAAATTATATGGGAAAACCTAAATCCCGACATACAGTATACACTGACTGAAACGCAGGCACCCGAAGGATATATAAAAGCGGAGCCTATGACAGTTAGCGTTCCGGCAGGTCAAACCCAGATGGTAACGGTAAAAAACTTGAGCGAACGTTATCTGCGTATCCGTAAAATTGACGCTCAAAATGGCAACCCGCTGATTGGCGCAACATTCCGCATCGAGCAGACAGACGGCGGGTACAAGACGGATGTGACGACAGGACACAGCGGCGTAATTGAGTTTAAGGGCAGCGAGCTTCCGTTCGGTTCCTATAAGGTGTATGAAACCCAGGCACCTCAAGGATATGCAAAAGATAAAGAGGCGCAGACTTTTGAATGGAACGGCACGTCTGATATTACCCTTACATTTAAAAATGTCCGCACCCCTTCTTTGGTACTGATTAAGATGGATGGACAAACGCACGAATCTCTGGAAGACGCAAGCTTTAAGGTATATAAAGACGGGAAACTTATTACAACTGTTACCACGGATAATGCCGGATATGCAAGAATTTCAGGATTGTCCGAAGGGTATTATGAAATTGAAGAAAGCGTTGCGCCGAAAGGATATATTTTAGATACCACCCGTCATGGCGTTCATATCGATCCATATAATCCGGCAACAGAAGACGATCCGGTTCTTGTGCTGACAAATGAGAAAAAGCCGGGGCTTGTGATCGAAAAGCTGGATGCGGAAACCCTAAAGCCAATGAAAGGGACAATCTTTGCAGTATATAAGGATACAACCTTGATTGGAGAATATAAGACGGACGCGGATGGGCTGATTGAACTTACCGATTTAGAGCCGGGAACATATACCGTTAAGGAAATCAAGACCGACAGCAGCCATATTGTGCAGGGCTGTCCGCAATCGGTAGAATTGGCTGAGGGAAAGAGCGCGCACCTTATCTTTTTTAACCAAACCAAGCCAGGAATCGGCATTACCAAAATTGATGCAGAGACCAAGAAACCGCTTGCAGACGCGGTATTCCGTGTTGAAAAGCTGGACGGCAGTTTTACCAAGGACTATACTACCGATAAAAACGGAAAGATTGACCTTTCCGACTTAGAACCGGGAGCATATAC
>CAKRUL010000178.1 GCA_934403665.1 uncultured Clostridia bacterium
GAACAGTCTCTTTCTCCGAGATGAACAACATTTCCATGCTCATCGGCAAGGATTTGCACCTCGATATGTTTTGGATTTTCAATCCATTTTTCAATGTACATTCCGTCATTTCCAAAAGCAGCTTTTGCCTCTGTTTTCGCAGAAAAGAAACTGCTTTCCAACTCTTTTTCCGTCCGCACCAGACGAATTCCTTTGCCGCCTCCGCCGGCGGACGCTTTCAGCATCACGGGATAGCCGATTTTTTCCGCAACTTCATAGGCTGCGCTTAAATCGTTTACCTCGCCGTCCGAACCCGGAACAACCGGAACGCCTGCATCCTTCATCGTCCTTTTTGCCGTTGCCTTATCTCCCATGCTTTCAATGACAGAGGCATCCGGACCGATAAATTTGATTTTCAAACGTTCACACATGCGGACAAAATCAGGATTTTCCGACAAAAAGCCAAAACCGGGGTGAATGGCCTGACAGCCGGATGCAATGCAGGCTGTTAAAATGTTCTGCATATTCAAATAGCTGTCTTTCGCCCGGGCAGGACCGATGCAAATTGCCTCATCCGCCAGCTGAACATGAAGCGCGTCCTCATCTGCTCGGGAATAGACCGCTACGCTCATGATTCCCAGTTCACGCAATGCGCGGATAATCCGAACCGCAATTTCACCTCTGTTTGCGATCAATACTTTCTGAAACATGTCACACCTCATTCAATTGCAAACGTAATTTCGCAGGAACACACAACGTCTCCATTCTCATCATAAGCAGTTGCAGATCCAATCCCGATGTTCGCCAGACTGCGGATAATTTCCACTTCCAAGCGCAGCGTCATGCCCGGGACAACCTTTTTGCGAAATTTTGCTTTATTTAATCCGGCGAAATACGCTGTTTTTCCTCTGTTTTTCTCCAAAGAAAGTGCACAGACCGCTCCCGCCTGCGCCAAGGACTCGACCTGCAGAACTCCCGGCATCACCGGATTCCCGGGAAAATGCCCTTTAAAATAGTATTCATCCTCTGTCACATGCTTATAAGCAACGACCCGTTTGCCCGGTTCCATCTCCAAAACTTCATCAATCAGAAGAAAAGGAACGCGATGAGGAATAATCTCCATAATTTGTTCTTTGTTCAGCATTGCCAACCTCCTACTCGATAATCATAATCGGCTGTCCGTATTCCAGCAAATCGCCATCCTGCACCAATATCTTCTTGACAACACCGCTGAAATCACTTTGCACCTCATTAAACAGCTTCATCGCCTCGATAATGCAGACAACGTCCCCCTCCTGAATCGTCTGTCCGACCTGCACAAACGGTTCGGTTTCCGGCGAAGAGGAACGGTAAAAGGTGCCGACAATCGGAGCCGTAACCAGGTTGCCCTTTAATACGTTTTCCGTTTTTTTCTCTGCCGAAACGGGATCAACCGCCTCTTTCTGCCGGAGAGGCTCCTCTTTTACAGAAGTAACATGACTGTCTTTTCCCAGTTTCAGCTGGAACTCCTTTTCGGTCAATTCAAAGTTGGTGATATTTGAAGCTTCTATTCTATCAATCAATTCCAATATATGCTTAAAATCCATGCTCACACCTCCTATATTTTCTGAAACAATACGGTAGCGTTGTGTCCTCCAAAACCGAGGGAATTGGAGATGGCTGCTTTAATCTCTTTGGAAACAGCCTGATTGGGAACAATATTCAAATCGCATTCCGGATCACATACTCTGAAATTTGCCGTGGGAGGAATGATGGAATCGCGAATGGCCAGACAGCAGGCAATTCCTTCTACGGCTCCCGCCGCCCCCAGCAAATGGCCGGTCACGCCTTTTGTGGAGGAAACATACAAACGATATGCATCCTCACCAAACGCCTTTTTAATAGCCGCTGTCTCATATTTATCATTCAGAGGAGTGCTCGTTCCATGTGCATTGATATAATCCACATCAGCAGGGGTTAACCCGGCATCCTGCAGAGCCATCTTCATGGCGGCTGCAGCTCCCTCGCCTTCCGGATCGGGGCTGGTCATGTGATATGCATCTGAAGTGGAGCCATATCCGGCGACCTCCGCATAAATCTTTGCGCCTCGTTTTACCGCATTTTCATAAGTTTCCATCATCAGAATGCCGCCGCCTTCCCCCATGACGAATCCGTTTCTCTCCTTGTCAAAAGGCATGGAACAGCGATCCGGATCCTCAGAGGCGGAAAGTGCCTGCATATTCTGGAAGCCGCCGACCGAAATCGGGGTAATCACGGCTTCCGCTCCGCCGACAACCGCTGCATCCATATATCCGTGTTTGATTGCCCGATATGCTTCACCGATTGCATGTGTGGATGATGCGCAAGCACTGGTTACCGCGAAACTGGAGCCTTTCAGATGGTAGCGCATGGAAATCATACCGGATGCCATATTGGAGATCATGGAAGGAATCATGAACGCTGAGATGCGGACGGAATCCTTCGCATAATACTTATCGCATTCCGCTTCAAAGGTTTTGATTCCGCCGATGCCGGAACCGATGATGCATCCGACCCGGTATGGATCATAAGAAGAAAAATCAATGTTGCTGTCTGCGACCGCTTCCTTTGTTGCGGCAATTGCAAACTGACAAAAGCGATCCATACGCTTCGCCTCTTTTTTGTCCATGTAGTCCTCCGGGTGAAAATCCTTGATTTCTCCTGCCAGTTTCGCCTTAAACCGTTCTGTATCAAAAGATTCAATTCTGGAAAATCCATGTTTTCCTTGCACAACATTTTCCCAAAAAGTTTTGACATCTTTTCCGACCGGAGTGATAACTCCAAGCCCTGTAATCACTACTCTGTTCACGTTATTCTATCCTCCGTTTTTGTTATGACTATAAACTCAGACCGCCGTCTACCTGAAGAACCTGACCGGTGATATATTTTGCATGTTCCGATGCCAGAAAGGAAACCGCATGAGCAATATCAGCCGCCTCACCAAGGCATTTCAGCGCTGTGTTTTGAACAATCATCTCTTGAAAGGCATCGCCGAGAACCTCGGTCATCTCCGTCTGGATAAAGCCGGGAGCGACTGCGTTCACCGTAATACCCCGGGCACCGATTTCTTTGGCAGCACTCTTGGTCATGCCGATCAAACCTGCTTTGGAAGCGGCATAATTCACCTGTCCCTTGTTCCCGAAAATACCGACTACGGATGAAATATTGATGATTCTGCCGCTTCGCTGTTTGAGCATAATCGGGGTAACCAGAGACATCATATGAAATGCACTGGTCAGATTTGCATCAATCACATTTGTAAAATCCTCCGGTTTCATCCGCAGAAGCAGACGATCTCTCGTGATTCCGGCATTGTTCACCAAAACATCTATACTTCCAAAGGTTTCCTTCGCCTTGGAAACCAATTGACGGCACGCCTCATAATCAGCGACATTTGCCTGAACCGCAATAGCTTTTCCGCCAAAGGCTTCACATTCTGCCACCGTCTCAAGCGCCTTTGCTTCATTGCTTAAATAGTTGACAACGACTTGAAAACCGTCTTTCGCCAATTGTATCGCAATCGCTTTTCCGATTCCGCGGGATGCACCTGTCACAATCGCGCATTTCATTCCATGTTCCTCCTTCTACCACTCCAGCAAAAAGGCACCATAGGTTAAGCCGGCACCAAATGCAGTGAAAATAAGTTTGTCCCCTGTTTTTAATTTTCCCTGTTTCAGCAAACTTTCAAAACAAAGCAAATTGCTTGAGGACGAGGTGTTTCCATACTGCCGAATGGTTTTGACTGCCTTTTCCGGATTTAATTTTAATCGCTTCACCGCAAAGTCTATAATCCGTTCATTTGCCTGATGCGGAATCACATAATCAACATCCTCAATGGTGATTCCCGCCTTTTCGCAAACTTTCTGACATGCGTGTGTCATCGCGCGCGTCGCAAACTTATAAACCTCTGGTCCGTCCATTTTCAGAAAGGAATCTTTGCATGCCGGAAGTTCCTCATATTTTTCTGCAACTTCCTGCTTCACGAAAGGGCTGTGATTGGTCACCGCCTTCGCATATAAGCTGAAACCGCCTTCCCCCTCTGAAGCGAGATACGATGCAAGCATTTTTCC
>CAKRUL010000179.1 GCA_934403665.1 uncultured Clostridia bacterium
GCATAACCCATGGACAAAAGCATGCCCTTCAGCTTTTCCGAATCGTTTTCATTCTGCGCACAACCAAAGGTTTGCACACAGGCAACCGGCGTTCTTTCAAGCTTTTGCGTGTACTGCCGGATTTGTCGGATATAATTTTTCTGAAGCTCAATGTCTTTCTCCAAAACAACTGTTTTTTCGCGATTGCTCAATCCTATCACCTATCTAAATTAATAGTATTATTTTATCACAACCGCTTTCAAAGTACAAGCTTTTTGCCGGATAAAAACGCTTTTTGTGCAAAAAAAGAAACACCCCTGTCTCAGGAATGTTTCGCCGCTGAAGCGCCCGTCCGGAGATTGCCTTTCGGAAATCATCAATCTCGCAAAGCCTCTCTCTTATCCATCGGATGTGCCGTTTCGCCTACTGCGAAATGACTCGCTCACTTCATTTTTCGGTATTGAATGGCCGGAAGGCGTATTTTATATTTTAAAGCCAGCATCCGGATCATAAAAACAAACACTGCCGACCCGTAATAGCTGATATTATAATCCCACTGATAACGGGTATAGTAAAACAACGTGGCTCCTAAAATCGATGGAATCGCATAGAGCTCCTTTTTAAAAATATAGGGCTCTGTCCGGCTCAGAATGTCTCGCAGCAAACCGCCGCCGACCCCCGTCAACACGCCAACGGAAATCACCAAAAAAGGATTCTTCGGCCAATATTCCGCCGCGGTTTGAACGCCAAGCATGGTATATAATCCAAGACCGATTGCATCAAACAAATCGATCCAATAAGCGATGCGATGAAAGATATGGCGTTTGACCTTGTTGTCCAAAAAGCGAAAGTATAAAAAAGACAGCAATGCGGAAGACATCCCTGCGATCACATAACTGGGATGGACAAAGGCGGCCGGCGGAATCTTCCCAATAATCAGATCACGCATCAAACCGCCGCCGACCGTGGTAATCACCGCAAGCGTGATGACCCCGAGCAAATCATACCCTTTTCGGATGGCAAGAAATGCACCGGAAAAACCAAAAGCAACTGCGGCCAGCATTTCAAATATAAACGTAATTTCCTCTCTGTTCATTCTTCTTCCTCCAACTGCTTATCCTTCGTGTTTTTACTATAGCAAATCCGAGTGATAAAATCAATTCTTTTCCTTTTTATTTTGAGGAATATAGGCTTAACCACCCTCATATATTTATAGAGAATTAACGAAATTGGAGGTCGATCGCATTGAAAGGTAATATCGAAGAGAGAGCTGTTATGCTGGCTCAATACATTATCGAGAAAAATTCTACCGTTCGAGACGCTGCCAAACAATTTGGTGTCAGTAAAAGCACAGTACATAAAGATATTGCGGAACGATTATATAAAATCAACAGGGATTTGTTCAGCCAGGCACGAACCGTTCTGGACAAAAACAAAGCAGAACGCCATATCCGTGGCGGACTTGCCACAAAAGAAAAACATTTGCATAAGGGATGAAGGTTTTCTGTCCGCGTCAGCATGCTTTGGTATCACAGAACAAAAACGGTCTGCCGCAAAATGAATCATCATCGTGCGGCAGACCGTTTCAATCCGTTTTCTTCCTATAGCAAATCACAGATATTGTTGGAAAATGCAACAGGGTCTTCTATTGGAAGGCCTTCAATCAACAGAGCGCTGTCATAAAGAACGCCAGTATATTTTTTCAGCTTTTCTTTATCCTGTTGATAAAGCGTTTTGATTGTTTCAAAAACCGGGTGTGTGATATTGATTTCCAATGCCCGATCCGCATGTATTTTTTGACTGTTCGGCATTGCATTCAAAACCTTCTCCATCTCAAGAGATACCTCTCCGACGCTGGAGATACAGACAGGATGTGATTTTAAACGTGTGGATGCCTTGACCTCTTTCACCTTGTCTCCCAAAGTTTCCTTCATGAAGTCAAACAGTTCTTTGTTCTCTTCCTTGCTTTCCTGTTCCGCCTTTGCTTCCGCTTCGCTTTCCAAGCCCAAATCACTGGCGGAAACGGATTTGAATTCCTTGTCCTCGTAATTTCCAAGAATTTTGATGACAAATTCATCCACATCTTCGGTCAGATAGAGAATCTCGTAATCCTTTTCCTTGACCAATTCCGTCTGAGGCAGCTTATCAATCTTTGAAACATCCTCGCCGCAGGCATAATAGATGTATTTCTGTCCCTCTTTCATGCGTTTCACATATTCCTCCAAAGAGACAAGCTTCTTTTTCGAAGAGGAATAAAACAGAATCAAATCCTTCAGAAAATCCTTTTCCATTCCGAAATTGTCATATACTCCGAATTTCAAAGGCCTTGCAAAGCTTTCATAGAGCTTTTCATAATTTTCCCGGTCATTGTTTAACATGGCAAGAAGTTCATTCTTAATCTTCTTTTTGATATGCACGGCAATGGTTTTCAGCTGACGATCGTGCTGCAGCATTTCTCTGGAGATATTCAGAGACAAGTCGGCCGAGTCCACCAAGCCTTTCACAAAGCCGAAATAATCCGGCAACAAATCGGCGCACTTATCCATAATCAGCACACCGTTGGAATAAAGCTGCAAACCGCGCTGAAACTCTTTCGTATAGTAATCGTAAGGCGCTCTTGCCGGTAAAAACAGCAACGCCGTATAGCTCACTGCCCCGTCCGCACTGGTATGAATGGTTTTCAGCGGTTTTTCAAAATCATGGAATTTGTCCTGATAGAATTGATCATAATCTTCCTGTTTCAGCTCATTCTTATTTTTGCGCCAAATAGGAATCATGCTGTTTAATGTTTCATCTTCATAATACGTCTCGTATTCAGGCGTTTTGCCCTCCTCGGTTGTTCCTTCTTTCGGGCGGCTCTTCTCTGTCAGCATTTTAATAGGATACTTGATATAATCAGAATATTTCTTTACCAGTTCCGCAAGGCGGTAAGTTTCCAGAAATTCACTGTAATGTTCCTCTTCCGTATCCTTTTTCAAATGCAGAATAATTTCCGTTCCGGTTTCCGCTTTATCACAGGAATCGATTTCATAGCCGTCGGCACCCTTGGAGGTCCAAACGTAAGCTTCTTCGCTTCCATAAGCTCTCGATTTCACAGTGACGCAATCCGCAACCATAAAAGCAGAGTAAAATCCGACACCGAACTGACCGATAATATCCACATCCTGTTCCACGTCGTTTTCCTTTTTAAAGGCGAAGGAGCCGCTTTTTGCGATCGTTCCCAGGTTGTCCTCCAGCTCCTCTTTGCTCATCCCGATCCCGGTATCGGCAATGGTAAGGGTTCCTGCCTCCTTATCCGGCGTCAGGCGAATATAGAAATTCTCCCTTTGAAACGTGATATTCTCATCCTTTAACGATAAGTAATACAGCTTGTCTATCGCATCATTCGCATTGGAAATGAGCTCTCTTAAAAAAATCTCTTTGTGGGTATAAATGGAATTGATCATCAAATCCAACAACCGCTTTGATTCTGATTTAAATTTTTTCTTTGCCACGACTGTCATCCTCCGATTCATCTTATGTTAGCACTCTCATCTCCAGAGTGCTAATTTTTATTTTAGCATACTTTTTTTCATTGTCAAGAGGTTGTATACCGATTTTTGGAAAGTTCATAATTTCGTTACAATATCCTCTTTCTTCTTTTCCGACCAATATAAAATTCCATTCACCAAAAGGCAGAGAAGAATTCAGTCATTGAAAAAAGCGTGCTGTAAATCCAATCGGCATACAGCACGCAAAAATCAGTTCTGTTGTCTGCGCTTTATTCCTCGAACAAAGCTGTGGAAAGATATCGTTCTCCGGTATCCGGGAGCAGCACCACAATGGTTTTCCCGGCATTTTCAGGGCGCTTTGCAAGTTCGGAAGCAGCCCATAATGCAGCGCCGGAAGAAATCCCCACCAGAAGCCCTTCCTTCCTAGCAAGCTCCTTGGCTGTTGAAAACGCATTTTCATTTTCCACCGGCAGAATTTCATCGTAAATATGGGTGTCCAGCACATCCGGCACAAAGCCCGCGCCGATGCCCTGAATCTTGTGCGGACCCGCCGCGCAGCCCGAAAG
>CAKRUL010000180.1 GCA_934403665.1 uncultured Clostridia bacterium
ATCTTTAATTTATCAAATTTTATGGAAAATGTCAAATGGATTGAGATGTGAAAAATGTTGAGAAATCACATAAAAGCACACGGTTTTTCTATTTACTATTTTTTTTGGCAGAATTATAATAAAATTAAAGAAAAAACAGCCGAGAGTTACAACATTCAAAGGAGGAATCAATATGAATAAGGGGAGACGGGCAATAGGAATCATTCTTTTGCTCTGTTTGAGCGTTATGACATGTTTCGGCTCGGTTTTGGCAGAAGAACCGAAAACAGGGGGAGTCGTCTCTGTCCACGAGTTCGAGTTGCTGAAACAACTGGGCATTGTCACAGACACGCAAGATCAGCCTTTCGATGCTGCCAAAGCGGTGACAAGAGGAGAGTTTTCGAAATATGCCGCCCGTATTTGCGGCATGGAAAATGCCGGGCAGGCAGGGCAGAACGCCGTATTCACCGATGTAGGAAGCGGCAGGGATGATTTCTGTGCCATCAACACCCTGTATCGCCTGCATATTTTAAGCGGCTATGGAGACGGCACATTTCGTCCGGACGAGCCGATTTTAATGGAAGAGTGTGTAGCAGCCTTGATGAAGTTGCTCGGCTATGATATTTATGCACAGCGTGCCGGAGGCTATCCGACAGGGTATCTGGTGACTGCGCGGGAGAGCGGACTTTTCAAAGGGGTGAATCCTCGTGTCGGCGAAAAGGTGACCGGGGAGGATATGATTTTACTGCTGTTCCATGCCCTGCAGGCGGAAATTGTTTCTCAGCGTTCCTTCCGGGAAGACGGGATTTCTTTGGAGAAGGGAGGCAATTTCCTTTCTATGATATTTGATGTCTATACAGGACGCGGTATTGTGCAGGAAAACCAGTATACCGGGTTGCATCGTCAGGAAACTTCCGTTGCGGAGGGTTATGTCAGCATTGACGGCGTCCGTTATGCTTGCGGCAAAACGGGATGTGACGGGTATCTCGGCTATCGGGTTACTTATTTTTATCGGGACAATGACGGAAATCCGGAACTGATTTATGTCTATGCGGATGAAAAATATAACCGAATTGTCTCGGTGGATGCAAAGGATATTGACAACGCCGGGCAGAATGTTTTCCGATACACAAAGGGCGAATATGGTCAAGAGAAAACGTATGAATTGAAATATTCGGGGGAGATTGATGTCATTTTCAATGAAACCTTATATCCGTATTACACAGACGCAGACTTGATGCCCGAGATCGGCAATGTCACGTTTGTTGACAACGATATGGACGGAACCTATGAGGTGATTACGGTTCATTCTTTTGTCAATTATCTTGTGGAGTCGGTCAGCAGTGCCAAAAGTGTGATTCATTTGAAAAAGAGCAACACTGCATTGGATTTGGAACCGGAAGATCGGGATGTGGAATATCGCTTGCTCAGAGACGGCGTTTCCATACCGCCGGAGGAGCTGCGGGAAAATGATGTTTTGACTGTTGCGGAAAACAAAGAGAAAAACCTTTATACCATTTATGTCAGTGCAACTACATTGGAAGGAATGATTGACCAAGTGGAGGAGGACACGTTCACATGGGTTACAGTAGGGGAAAACCGCTATCAGGTGACCGGCGGGCTGTTCTATGTTCCAAAAGTGGGCGATAACGGACCTTTCTTTCTGGATTATCAAGGACGGATTGTAGGGCGTGATGAAAAACTGTCTGCCCGGAAACAGTACGGTTTTCTGATGGGGATCAAGGTTGGGGAAGGGCTGGACGACAGCGTTTCCTATAAAATCTTAACGCAGGAAGGCAAAAAGATCTTGGAAGCGGCGGAAAAAATGACGTTGAATGACGGCACGCAGAAACCGGCCGCAGAGGTAGCGGAAAATCCGGTTCTTCTGGAAAACGGGCTGATGAACGGAACGACAAAGACGGTCCAGCAATTGATTTCCTTTGAAACCAATCAGAAAGGACAGATTTCAAAGGTATGGACTTATCAAGATAAGTCCGGTGAGACGGGCAGAAAAACCGAGGCGGAGGAGGAAACATTTTCTTTGGATTTCAAGTTGCCCGCCAACGGATTGTACTACAGAGCAGGCCGGGCAAGAGTCTTCGGCGCGAAATACAGAGTGAGTGCGGGAACGCTTATTTTCGAGATTCCGAAAGAATACAGCAGCGATGAAAGAGATTATACGGTTCACAACATTGGCTATTTAATTAGCGACAGAAAATATAAAAATGTGGAATTTTACGATATGGGAAGAGATAATGTCAGCAAGGTGATCCTTATGAAATCCTCTGCCGGAAGCGCAAGCAGCATCATATACTATGATCCGGTGACGGTCGTTGAAAAGGTAACGCAGTGCATGGTCAATGAAGAGCTTGTTTACAAGCTATACGGATACCGGAACGGTCAGAAGGTTGAACTGGTTGCTTACAGTTCTGATTTGGAGGATACGGATCCTTCCTGGGGGAACGGAATTGCGTTCAAAGATCTAAAGCCGGGCGATGTGGTTCAAACCAATGTGAATTCCTACGGATTGGTGGATGAACTGCGGGTCGTATTTACTTTGGATTCCGGGAACGATATGTGGGAGACTGTCAGTGGTAGTACAGCTGGGGAATATGAGGTATATGGCGGAATTCATGCCGCATATGGCGAGGTAGTATACAAGTCCAACACGTCTTTGGTATTAAACGCACATGATTGGAATGACCCGAAATGGGATCGAACTTATGGAGTGGACAGTGCGCAATATTTTTATAAGGTAAACAGAGCCACAGGAAAAGTATCCAGGATAACCATCAGCGATATCAATGTAGGGGATAAACTCTTTATCCAGGGTAGTTATGCAGTTCTTCAAAATGTTGTTTTTTATGAATAGAAAGAAAGGGAAAAGCATGAAGTTCGGAAAAAAATGTCTTCTTTATGTTCTGACAGCCGCGATATTGCTGTCGGCGATTCCTTCCGATGCCTTATCGAATCGGGCATATGCGAAATACATCCTTCTGGAAGAAAATTTCAATTCTTATCCGACAGGAGAAAAGACCGTTGCCAATTCTCAATTCCGGACAGGGGCGAACACCGGAGGAAGTTTTGAAATCGTAAACTTTCCGTCCTCTGCCAATAAGAGCATCAAAAGTACGATTGATAACTTTGGCATATCGGGCGGAAGCGTCACCAATTTATATATGCAGCTTGGGAAATACGAAGTCATTACCTTGGAATTTTCCGTCTATCCCACCAATATGCAGGGAAACATTGCAGTTGCTTTGGAACAGCCGATCACAAGAAAAACTTCTATCTTGGCAACCATTGGAAATTCCGGACTGGTGGTTCCGGCACAGGGCGACAGCATGGCGCAGACATACGCACAGCCCTATGATACGAACACATGGATGAAGCTGCGTTTCGTTATGAATACCAAACAGGGAAAGTATGACTTCTATTATAACGATAAGCTGGCGGCAGCCAATTTGGATATGCCGCTGGGGCAAGATGTCTGGGCGGAAAACGGAATTACAGAATGTTTTATTCAGCGCTCCGGTTCTAACATGAATGCGGATTGCTATTTTGACGACATTAAAGTATACAGCGGCACACCGGACAGCATGCAGGAGCCCCCGAAAATAGAGGAGGACAATGGCGGAAGGGTCATGTGGTTCTCTCCAAAGGACAAGGCAACGACATTGCAGAATCCTCCGTTTTTTCGTTGGACAGATATCACATTGGGTGACAGCTATGATTTGCAGTTGTCCCGTGATGAAAACATGGAAACAGTGGCAAAGGAAATCAAGGACATTCCCGTCAATTACTATAGTATGCCGGAGACGCTTGAACCGGGCGTCTGGTACTGGCGCGTGCGGGGCAGAAGCGTCAACGGCCAAACAGAGTGGTCGAGAATACGGCGTTTCCGAATTTCCAAGGATGCCGTTTCTTGTACCGTCCCCGAAACAGACGATTTTGTGAAACGTGTGCGAAAGGATCATCCGAGAATTTGGACCAATCAAGACGATTTGCCGCGGTTCCGTTCCCTTGC
>CAKRUL010000181.1 GCA_934403665.1 uncultured Clostridia bacterium
TCCAGCTCGGAGTCGAGGAAGGAGTTCAGTCGGGAGAGGGCTGTTGACATGACCGATGCCATCGACTGCTCGGCGGTATTCAGTGCTGCTCCGGCAAACCATTTTGCCTTATGGTCATCGGGGAGCATCTCCATGAGCTGTTGGAACTGATTCTTGCCCTTCTTCTGTGAGGGAGCAAGCAGTTCCTGGATGATCTTGAACACCGACACGATGTGCCGTTTCTCCGGTTCGCAGAACTCTGCCACGAGCAGGATCGTTGCTGTGAGCAGACCTTCGGCTGCATCGTAGAAGTAGGCGTTCTGACCGAAGGATGCCGCATCCATACCTGACAGGATGATGGTCTTGGATATGATCTTGGCGTACTTTTCTGCCTTTGCCTTGTACACCAAAGTGTCGGGATGCTGCTGATACAGATCCATATACTTGTTTACGAGGTGCAGTAGGTTGTTGCCGTTAGAGCGAGTCGGGTTTCGCAGGTCAATGACCGATACGTTATAGCCGTACTGCTTGGCGATGTGTCCGTAGTTACGCATAACGTCGCCTTTGGTATCGGTGGAGAGCCACGACATTCCCGAAGCGCAGGCATACTCGATGCACGGGTACAGCCAAAAGGCAGTCTTACCGACACCCGCAGCACCAATCATAAGAGCGTGGACGTCGCCGGTATCCACCATTGCCGTGGTGTTTCCGGTGCATCCTACCACGATGCCCTGAGGTAACGGCTTGCCGTCATCTCCTGTGGGTGTTTCTCCTTTGGCCGCTTGCTTACGCCATCGCTGTGGATCAAACGGCACGTGCTTGTAGATTTTCTTGATCTCTGCTTTGGTCGCCCATCGAGCCGTGCCATGCTGACCGTCGCCGACTGTCTTGGATTTGATTCCGTTCAGACTGTAGATGTGGGACAGCAAGGTCACACCGCCGAGTACGGCGAACATGATTCCGGCGACGATTACAAGGAGCAAGGGATTTCCGGTCATGAGTTACCGCCTCCTTTCCTTACAAAGTTTGGATACATATTTCTTCCTCCGTTTCATCGGGTGGATATAGTAAATCCTCGTTATCCGAAATTTAAGATAACGAGGATATTTTGAGTAAAAATTTTATCCGAGAAGATTCCCAAGAAGCCTGTGAATTACAGGAATCACAAGGAATTTTACTCGGATAAAAAAGTTATGATTGTTTTTTAGACAGTCTGTTTAGGAATGGCAATGCAGATACAACATGATCTGCTTGCAATAATGGTTCAGTATCTATTTTTTCAAAGACTTTTCCTCGCTCTCTAAGATATTTGTTTGCCAGTTCTGGTGTAACACTGGTGTAAATAGTAGTTGTGTTAATAGATTCATGCCCCAGAAATGCTTTAATCACAACAAGCGATTCTCCGCATTCTAACATATGGACTGCAATAGAATGCCGAAAAGAATGCGGAGAGTATTTTCCTTGCAAAAACAATGTCGGATTCTTGCTTTTAGCCTGTGTAATATATTTTTTCACAATTGCTTCAACACAAGACACCGACATCTTCTCATGTGTTTGACTTGAAAACACGTGAGAAGAACGGTCTTGAGGCGAGGCTGGATCAAGCCCTCTGCTTTCAATATATTTCCTTAAAAGCGTTGCGCAATTGTTTGGTAAAGTAACAAGGCGAGCTTTGTTTCCCTTACCCACAAGCCGAATATTGGTGTTCTTTCCAAAAGATATATCATTGATGGTCAGATCGCAAATTTCTTGTGCTCGAGCACCACTGGCATATAAAACACTCATCAAAACAGTATCTCTTTTTCCTATGGATGTGGTGCTGTTTGGAGTGTTAAGCAATATTGCCACTTCATCTTTGGTAAAATAGCGAATGACCGAATCTTTGGGTATCTTTTTGGTGGGGATTGTGCTCATTGCGGAATAGAAAGCTAATGCCTCGCCTTGCCCTTTCCGAATGGCGAATTTTGCGAAAGAACACAGCGCGGATCTTCTGAAATTTCGAGTTGCCGCTGAACAATTTCGCTTGGTTTCAAGCCACCTTAGATAAGCACGCAGGTTTTCTTCGGATAATGTTCTGAAAGTTACTTTATCCGGTGTTATCCCTTTTTCCACCACTAAAAATTCAAACAACAGCTGAAATGCATATTGGTAAGCTGTTATCGTATTGCTGCTTAATCCTTTCGTATCGGGAAGATAGGATGTGAAAAAGTCGCTTAGCGTAAAAAGAAAATCATTGTTCTTCATTAAATAGCACCTCCGGGAATATGTCCCCAATTTCTTTGTTGAGTCGTTCATGCGTTTGGATATATACCGTATAACTTGAACGCAGATATGCCTGTGTTTCTAAAATGCTGCTATGGCCAAGATACGCTCCCAAATAATGAGAAAAATCGTCAAAGGGCAGGTCGTTGTCATAGGATTTTAGAAAAGAATTGTGTGCAAAAGTATGCCTTAAACAATGTGCACATGGCCCACGTTCCGAACTGCCTTGCTTTACAAACTGCACATTTGCGCTTTTCATAATATCTGAAAACCAACCATAATAATGCAACACATAATGACATATATCCATAATACCGCCATTAAAGGAGCATACATCGGATTAATGTCTAAAAAAGGGAAAGAATCATTTTATGAACAATATGGATTTGTTCAACGTCCGAATAGCACTATGGGACACGGAATGGTTATTCCTAACTTTTTGCCAAATCAGTCGCTATACCTTGTTCCTATATCGAGAAATAGTAACGGCAATTAAAGTTTCTAACATGTCTTTATATTTCATACCATTTTGCTCAAAGGCATAATTAAAAGACATCCCTTTGGTCAAGTGAGGATTTGCCGCAACATCTGTTATGTAGTAGTTGCCGTCTAAATCAATTCGAAAATCAACACGACCAAAACCTTCTATACCTAACAATCTTACTGCTTCAATAGTACACTTCTCAAGTTTATGTGAAAGTTCTGGATGGATCGATTGGAAATCATAAAACCCAAATCGCAAATTTTTCCGTGTTTCATAATCTAATATGATGTCATCAAGTTGTAATTTGTTATTTACAGATATTCCAACAGGTAAAACCACTTCTGCAATTTCTCCGTTGATTATCACCGGAACTTCCACTTCATATCCTTCTATAAAGGACTGTACTAATACAGGTTGGTTGTATGTCTGTGATAATTGACTAATAAATATATCTTTACTTGATTCATAATCAAAAACATTATCTTTAGTTAGTCCTATACTGCTAGTTTCACCGTTTAATTTAGCAATAACTTTTTCACCTATCTTAGGTTTATTTCCTGACAACCATCCTGTACTTGGAAAATATAAATACTCTTTTGTAACTGGAAAAGAATTGGCTTGCAGAATTGAATCGCAATGATACTTATTTCTAGTTAAACTTACTATGTATGCATTGCTGTTTGTATGCCACAGACCATTTTGATCGCAAAAGGCAGGGATTAATGATTTTCTTCCAACGGCTGTTCCTTTTTGTGCCGTATTTATAACAATAATTTGTTTCTGATTTTTACGGAAAAAGTCATTTGAAATGCAGTCTTTTAGAAACTCAGTTTCATCGAAATAACTGCTTACCTCAAAGCCACTTTCGCGTAAAGTTTCAATAATAAGTTCATATTGATTCAAGGTTAAAAATTCAGATATTACAGATGTTCCATGGTAATCGGTAAATCCTGCAGTTTTTTCACGAACATTCGAAACAAGAATTATACTATAGCTTTTTGTGTATTCTTGTAGATCTCTGTGAATATCTCTTATTTCATTTAACATTTTAACTCCCACCTATTTTCAAAAACTTCACCTTACAATAATTTATTATTATTGTAAGGTATCTGTAAAAAACAAATAGCCGTACTTTTTATAGCACGGCTATTTTTGATTGGAATCTTACGTCTCAAAAAACGCATGGACTATTTAGTATCCATGCGCTCTTTGGCTGTTATTCGGTTGTGCGAGTGTTCATTTCTCTCG
>CAKRUL010000182.1 GCA_934403665.1 uncultured Clostridia bacterium
GGTTATGTTCCTTTGCCGGTTTGGCTGCCGCAATCGTCGGAATCTGATATATTAGCGGCTGGGGCGGATTTGAAAGCCGTATTTTGTTTGGTGAAGAAGGATCGCGCTTATTTGAGTCAATATTTCGGAGACATGGAAACTGTATCGATACAGCAGACGTATCAAAATACACTGGCGCATATGAAGTCGTTATTTCGTATTTTTCCGCAGGTGGTTGCCTGTGATATGCATCCGTCCTATGAGACGGTTCAACTGGCAGAGCAAACAGGCTTACCTCTGATTCGGGTGCAGCATCATCATGCGCATATTGCATCGGTCATCGCGGAGCATCATCTGAAAGGAGCCGTTTTGGGGATTGCCTTTGACGGCACCGGTTACGGAACGGACGGAACCATATGGGGCGGTGAAATTTTGCTCTGCCGGGATGCCGAATTTCAGAGGGTTGGTCATTTGAAACCCATTTTGCTGGTCGGCGGAGATCAGGCGGCGAAAAAAATTGCATTGTCAGCGTACAGTTATCTTTATGCGGCAGGGCTTTCTGCGGATGAGCCGTCTTATGCCATCGCAGAATCCGCATTAAAAAACCGCGTTAATACCATCTTGTCCTCTTCTATGGGACGGCTGTTTGATGCGGTAAGTTACCTGCTTGGAATCGCCTCGGAGAACGGATACGAAGGGCAAGCCGCCATCGCACTGGAGAATGCGGCATGCCGTGCAGAAGAACAGGGCGTTGCTGCCGAGACACTGGAGTTTCCCATGGGGGAGGACGGTGCTGCAGATACTGGGGTGCTGATCCGGCAAATCGTTCATGCCGTGCAGCATGGCGGTTTTGCGGAAAGCATTGCACTCGGATTTCATATTGCTGTTGCCGACCTGCTGGTTTCCTATGCTGTCAAATATAAAAATCAGACGAATCAGATTGCGTTGTCCGGCGGCGTGTTTGCAAATGGATTGCTGTGCAGGCTTGCAGAGGAAAGACTGAAACAAGCCGGTTTTTCGGTGTTCTTGAATGAAAGCGTTCCTTGCAATGACGGAGGAATTGCGCTGGGACAGGCTTATATTTGCAGTCTCAAAAAGAATATGGTATACTGAATGAAAACAATTATTGATGAATTCTGTAAAATCCTTATATGGATGAGACATACACGCTTGAGATAAGCGGCAAAAAATATGAAGTGACGGCAGGCGAGCATCAATTTTCCCTGTGAATGGAATCTTGGCGCTTCTGTCACTTTCTCAAAGAAACCGGCGGAGCGTTTGTCTCACCCCGGACAGAAGGACAAAACAGTTTGAAAAGAGAGGAACCGAATCATGTGTGTTGCAATACCTGCCAAAGTCGTTTCTGTTCAGAACGGAAAAGCGGTAGTAGAATATAAAGGAAATACAGTGACGGCAAGCACAGGCTTGGTGGCAGTGAAACCGGGTGACAGCGTTCTGGTGCATGCAGGATGTGTTTTACAGGTGCTGTCTGACTTTGACCGGGACATGCTGCTGGAGCTTTTGGAGGAGATGGAATAGAGATGCTGTCACTGGATGAAATCAAAAGAGAACTCAGAGAGTATGACGGGACTCCCGTTGCTTTTATGGAGGTCTGCGGAACGCATACCGGGGAAATTTCAAAAAACGGCATTGTCAGTATGCTGTCGCCGAAGATCCGGTTGGTGTCCGGACCGGGGTGTCCGGTTTGTGTTACGGTGGCAAGTTATATAGACCGGCTTTTGGAGCTTTCCTGTCGGGAGAAAACCTGTGTGGTCAGCTTCGGAGATCTTTTCCGCGTCAGAGGAAGCCGGCTTTGCCTGAATGATATTCGCGCAGAAGGCGGACGTGCCGAGATGGTCTATGCACCGGAAGAGATTCTTTCCATGGCACGGAAAGAGCCGGACACAGAATTTGTTTTTGCGGCGGTTGGCTTTGAAACCACCACGGCGGTTTATGCGGATTTGGCGGAACAGCTGGTGGCAAACAACGTTTCCAATGTGAAGCTGTTGACGGCGTTGAAGGTGATGCCGCCTGCCATTCAATGGGTTTGTGAAAACGGCGGAGGCATAGACGGCTTTCTTGCTCCGGGAAATGTCAGTGTGGTAACCGGTTGTGAAATATACCGTCCGCTCGCGGAGCGTTTCCATCTGCCTTTTGCCGTTGCCGGATTTGCCGGGGAAGAATTGCTGGTCGCGATTTACGGTCTTTTGAAAAATCTTGGAACGCCAAAGGTGATGAATTATTATCCTTATGCGGTTTCCAAAGAGGGCAACCAAATGGCGCAGAAGAAGATTGCAACCTATTTTGAGCCTTGCACGGCGGCATGGCGCGGGCTTGGCACAATCGAAAAATCCGGTTTGCGGTTCAAACGGGAATATGCTTGTTTTGATGCGGGAAGCGAAGCGCTATATCAAGATGTTTCCTACAATCCGTCCTGCCGCTGTGCAGAGGTTTTAACCGGTAAAATCAGTCCGCTTCAATGCCCTTTGTTCGGCCGCGTGTGTCAGCCGCAAAGTCCGCAGGGGGCATGCATGGTATCTACCGAGGGAAGCTGTCATAATTGGTTTGTAAATCGGCGTGAAAGATAAAAGGGAGTGGAAAGCTTGTGAAAATCAACATGGAACACGGAAGCGGAGGAAAAGCAACCTCCGATTTGATTTCCAATATATTTGCAAAGCATTTTAACAATGAGATTTTGAATCGTATGGAGGATGCGGCTGTGGTTCCGGGAAACGGCAGGATTGCTGTCACAACGGATAGCTTTGTGGTGACGCCGCTGTTTTTCCGCGGCGGAGATATCGGACATCTGGCGGTATGCGGAACCGTCAATGATTTATTGATGAGCGGCGCCGTTCCGAAATATCTCACCTGCGGGTTCATCATTGAAGAAGGAGCGGATACCGAGACGCTTGACAGGATTGCCGCTTCTATGGCAGTAACAGCGAAAAAGGCCGGCGTCACAATCGTTGCCGGAGACACGAAGGTGATCGAAGGGAACGGAGGAATTTATATCAATACGGCCGGGGTTGGCTTTGTGGCAGACGGCGTGAAACTGGATTGTTCCTCCTGCCGGGAAGGGGACGTTGTTCTTTTGTCCGGCAATTTGGGGGATCACCATGCTGCGATTCTGAGCGATAGACTCAAGATAGAAAATCAAATCGAAAGCGACTGCGCGCCGCTGTGTGAGATGGTTGCCGGTCTCATGGCTTCCGGTGTGAAAATTCGCACCATGCGCGACGTGACAAGAGGCGGTTTGGCAACCGTCTTAAATGAAATTGCAAAGGCTTCCGGCTGTATCATTTCGCTGGAGGAGGAAGCGATTCCCGTTTCGGAGGATGTGAAAGGCTTTTGCGGCTTTCTCGGATTGGATCCGCTGTATATGGGCAACGAGGGGAAAATGATCGCCGTTGTGGACGGAGCGGATTCTGCCAAAGCACTGGAAGTGTTCCAAAACAGTGAATTCGGACAGAATGTGGCAATCATCGGACAGGTGCAGAAAGGGGAGCCCTCTCTTATCATGAGAACGGCAATCGGCGGCGTTCGGTCTGTTGGTATTTTATATGGGGAAGGCTTGCCCCGTATTTGCTGAATAAAAACGAAAACGGGTAAAACGAATTTTGTGGAAACTACCCGAATTTTATAGGAAAGATTGACTTTTTGTTCAATTTATATTATTATCATACAAGTACATATTTTTGTTTAAAGGGGAGCATAAGCGCATGTTATATACCAGTACAAGAAATGGGGCTGTCAGCATCAGCTCTGCTCAAGCAATCAAACAGGGATTGTCAGAGGAGGGCGGATTGTTTGTGCCGAATTCTTTTCCCTCTGTTTCGGCGGAAGAATTGGAGAAGATGGCGGATTGCACTTACAATGAAAGAGCCTTTTTAATTCTGAAAAAATATCTTACTGATTTTACAGATGAAGAACTGCAAAATTGCGTCAATCAGGCGTATACCCGTGAAAAGTTTGAAACGGAGAGCATTGCGCCTC
>CAKRUL010000183.1 GCA_934403665.1 uncultured Clostridia bacterium
TCTGTGGAGAAACCAAAAAAGCCGCTATGAGATTCTTTCTGTTGAAAAGGAGTTATGGGACATGAAAAACAAAAAACTAATTGCTATGACAGAATCTGCTGTGATGGCGGCGCTTTCGCTGATACTGAACTTCATCATCGTATTCAAAATGCCGCAGGGCGGATCCATCACCCTGGGAGCTATGGTGCCGATTATGGTTGTGGCGCTGCGGCGCGGTCCCGGCTGGGGCATCCTCACCGGCGTTTTATCCGGTCTGTTGCAGTTTATCACCACAGGTCAGGCGGCTCATCCGCTTTCCATTCTGTTGGACTATCTGCTGGCATATGGAATCTTGGGAATTGCCGGATGCTTTAAAGGCTCTTTGCCGAAAATCACGTTGGGCATGACGCTTGCAATCTTCCTTCGTCTGGTGTCTCATGTGCTGTGCGGCGCAACCGTTTTTGCATCCTATGCGCCGGAAGGGCAGAACCCATGGGCATATTCGATCGGCTACAACGCTTCTTATATGGTACCCGAGTGGATTATCACAACCGTAATTACCGTGTTGCTTTACAAATACGCTAAGAGAGTGTTCCAAGTAGATTAAACTCATTTTTCGATTTCTCTGCGCTTTGCAGTGCAAAACGATTCTCACAGGGGAGAAATCGGGTGTTTTTAAAAACGGGGACTGTCGTTTGCGGAGGGAACTCCCATGCGGCAGTCTTTTTTCTTTCCGGAACGAGAAGCGCCGGAAATCTGCGGAAACACATTCTTGTATTCTGCAAAGTATTTGTTTTATAATAGAGGCAAACGACAGTGCCCTATGTGTCAGACAGACCTTTTTTCTCATTTTGAAACAGAATCAAAACATTTGGAAAATCCTATTCAATTTTAATACTTATCAAAAACATAGACGGATGCGGCGCAGTGAGGCACGGAAAGGAGAAAACCAAATGTTTTTGCTGGAGCATGAGATGTTTGAACGCAAAGAGGATATGCTGCTGTATGCCCTGGAAGAGGGAATTCTCAAAGAGTTTGATGTGCTGACGCAGATGCAGGGCATGCTTCCGGAGGATACGGTGCAGCTTGTGATGGATTATGGAAATGTGGATGAGGTTTGTGCGGCTCTTCTGGAATTTGATGAGGAAGAAAGATGGGAGTAACACGCTCTTTGAAATCTTCTTCCGAAAATTCTGGTTTTTTTTGCAATGCTATGGTACAATAAGAAGAAAAGAGAGCAGGGGCAACGGCAAAGCTCTTGTCAGGCAAGTGTGAAAAGCAAGCGCAGAAAAATCAGGAGGGATTTACACATGAAAGGAAAAACAGTATTATTGGGAGTGACCGGTTCCATTGCTGCTTATAAGACGGCGAATTTAGCCAGCATGCTGGTAAAGCAGGGATGCGATGTTCATGTGCTGATGACGAAAAATGCCGTCAATTTTATCAATCCGATCACGTTTGAGACTTTGACTTCCCATAAATGTTTGATCGACACGTTTGACCGGAACTTTCAATATCATGTGGAGCATGTTGCCTTGGCAAAACGGGCAGATGCCGTGATGATCGCTCCGGCTTCTGCTGATGTGATTGCCAAGCTTGCGCACGGCATTTGCGATGATATGCTGACCACTACGGTTTTGGCATGCACCTGCAAAAAGATGGTCTCGCCGGCGATGAACACCAACATGTTTCAAAACCCTATTACGCAGGATAACCTGCAGCTTCTGAGAAAATACGGCTTTGAGGTCATCGAGCCGGCAGTGGGCAGATTGGCGTGCAACGATGTGGGGGCAGGGAAAATGCCCTCGGAGGAAACCTTGTTTTCCTATCTCGAACGAGAGATTTCTCACAAAAAGGATATGAAAGGGCTGAAGGTGCTTGTGACGGCAGGCGCAACCTGTGAAGACATTGATCCGGTGCGTTATATCACAAATCATTCCAGCGGCAAGATGGGCTATGCACTGGCAAAGAATGCGATGCTGCGCGGAGCGGAAGTAACCCTGATTACCGGAGATGCGACGGTCGCACCGCCGCCCTTTGTGAAGGTGATTTCCGCCATTCGTGCCCAAGAGATGTTCGAGGCGGTAAAGGCGCATTACAGCGAGCAGGATATTATTTTAAAAGCGGCAGCTGTTGCGGATTTCCGGCCGAAGAGCGTGGCGCAGGAAAAAATCAAAAAGACCGGTGCCGCAATGGAGATTCCTTTGGAAAAGACGGACGACATTCTCCAATGGCTGGGAGATCACCGAAAACCGGAGCAATATATCTGCGGTTTTTCGATGGAGACGGAGAAGCTTGTGGAGCATTCCCGTCAGAAGCTGAAAAAGAAAAAAATTGATATGATTGCCGCCAATAATCTGAGAGTGGAAGGCGCCGGCTTTCAAGGAGACACCAATGTAGTGACATTGATTACGGCGCAGGAAGAACTTTCCTTGCCGTTAATGAGCAAGGACGAGACAGCGGAAAAACTTCTGGATTTCCTGCTTTGTCAAAGAAAGAAATAGAAAAATTGTGCACCTCCCTTTTCCGTAGCGCATAAGCTGGTACTGGAAGAAAGACGGAGGAAGGGATTTGCATGTGGGTGAAGATTTTGCTTTCATCGGCAATTGTCGCTCTGGGTCTTTACACGGCGTATCAGATGATAAAATATACATAGAACAGGCAGAAAAACAAGCAATGCCAATGGTTTCTTAATGAATCCATTGGCATTTTGCATGATGAGATACATTTTATTCAAATTTTCTTTCCGTCTTTTTATGATTCCAAATGCTCGATATCAGAAAACACATAACCGCTGTTCGTTATTTTATCAACCAACTGCACCAAGACGGAATCCGGATCATAGGTATAGGTTCGCTCCCCGTTTGCCGTTGTCGTCAGATGAATTTTTGTAAAGTCCATAAAAGGATGAAAGAAAAGGCTTCGGAGCTGATCCTCGGGCAGGGTATCGATTTTTTCCAGAATCTCAGGCAGTTGTTCCACAGAGGGAACATAGCCAAGCGGTGTGGGAAGAAACAGAATTTCCCGGCCTCCTTTCCGAATCCGTTCCAGCTTTCCTTGTTCTTTCACTCTGGTATATTGCTGATAAATCACATCGAAATGTTTTTCGGCAATGCGCAACTGTTCTTCAGTGAAAGCATAATGGGGAAATTCAAAGATCTGGTCCTCAAAGCCCAGAGCGCTTGCCATTTGCTTTGCCATCTGCATTCTTTGATGAATCTCTTTGGAGGAAAAGGGGGTGTTGGCACCGAATTCCGTTCCGACGCCGCTTTGTGTGTCTTTTTCCTGATGGGTGTACCCGTGCAGAACAATATGCCCGTTGTGTCCCACCATGTAATCCAGCGTATACAGAAAATCTGCGTTATAAAAGCTGAAGTTTTTCGTCATATCATTTTGAATTCCCAATGCCGGATATTGATAGAAGGGAATCCATGCAATATAAAAAGATTGTCCGTGTTGATAGAGATAATCTGCGACGGTCCGCAACTTTTCATTCGTTTCATTGGAGAAATTTCCCGACACGCCGTTGTCAAAATAGATGTCCTCCAGGCGCAGAAGTCCTTTTTTGGCATGCTCTGTGTCCGCCGGGACGGGAGAGGATGCCTTTTTGTGATAGAGGGAAATTTTTTGCTGCGGAGCATCAAACACAACGGCAAGATGAAACAGCTCCGCTGCGTCATACAGGGACAGATATGCAACGTCATCAAAAACATAAATCGGACGGGTCAGTTTTTCATCCTGCATCCCGTTCAGAAGCACTTCTGTGCCGTTGCAGAAAAGGCGAAAGGTGTTTTGCGCACAAGAAACATTGCCGCCCATTTGAAGCACAAATGTTTCCATCGGCAAGAAAATTCTTCCGGCGACGTAGTAAAGCGGTTGATTCAGAGCCAGAGGACGATCTAAAAAGGTGAGCTCGCCTCCCTGAATTTCCTGTGCGGTGATATTCTCATCGCTTTCCATTGCGGTAAATCCGACACAGCTGTATAGAAC
>CAKRUL010000184.1 GCA_934403665.1 uncultured Clostridia bacterium
CGGCTTTCCCCATACACCTGTTTTGCTCAATACCGGCAAAGGCGCATAATTCAGAAATTCTCTCGGACAATCCGGAACGAAATCGTTCTGCATCATAAGCTCCCGATTCACCAGCTCCTCCTGTAAAGAGAGGATCAAAGACGTTTCCTTTTCGCCGGCATGAATGCCGTTGTCTCCCTCCAGAATCGCTTTTGTTTTTTCATTGTTCACACTCTCGATTTTGATGACCTGCAGATCATCATGCATTGCGTTCAGCTCCCGTATGGCAGGCCCCGCCGTAAAAATTCCGCCGTGCCCCAAGAGAACAACAATCCGGTCAAAGCCCTGGCTTTTCAAAGACAAAATAATGTCCTGCAGCATTTTATAAAAGGTGTCCGGCTTCATCCAGACCGTTCCCTTGGTTCCTTTATGCTCATAACAAGTGCTGATCGGAAGCGCCGGCAAAAGATAGGCGCCGGTTCGTTCCGCGACCCTTCTGGAAAGTTCTGATACGATCAGATAATCCGTACCGACCGGAAGATGAGAGCCATGCTGTTCGATGCTTCCGACCGGAAGAATTGCCATAGACTGCCGACTTTCCCGAATTTCTTTTGCCGTATTCAAATAACTTAACACGTCCGTCTCCTCCTTTCTTTTTTTATTATATAAGAATATTCTCCCTCTGTCCATACGAATTTCGATAAACAAATGTCGATTTTCGCTTTTTAAATTTTCTTTTATCCTTGCATTATTCCGACCTCGGTGATAAAATAAAATATATTTTCGATTTTATTCAGCAGACAGGGGGATTTCAATGAAAGTCATTCCGTTGCCGGAGCTTTATCAACATGAATACTCCGTGGAGAATGTCACCTATAAATTTCACTGGGACAAAGGGTATTCTTATGACTGCATGAAAAGCGGCCGGTTCACCAACGGCTTCATGTACTTTTCAGACATCGAAACCACACATACCTTTCTGAACCGGGAAATTCATTTTAAACAGGGAGACTTCTGCTATTTTCCATGCGGCGTCCGATATCGCTCTGTTTTTACTCAATGCAGGAAGACAGACGACAGAAAAAACGGAATCCTGATTAATTTTCGTCTGAAAACGAAGGAGGGTGAGTTGTTTCGCCTCAGCGAGGACATTGTTCCGTTTTTCTCTGCAGCCAGCATTGACTGTCATACACTGATGCAGGAATGTTTGGAGCTTTTGATGAAAAATCAGCCGGTCATGGCGGTGAAAGCGAAGCTATACGAGCTCCTCACCGATTTGTCACTGCGCTTAAGCTCTGATACCTCCGCCCCGAAATACCGGGAAATTATGAATGGCGTCAAATACATAGAGCGAAATTATGACAAAAATTTAAAGATAAAAGACGTTGCGGAATATTGCTGTATGTCGGAAAGTCATTTTCGGAAAATGTTTTCGGAATATCTTCATATTTCACCGTTGAAATACCAAAACAATCTGAAAATCAAAAAGGCACAGAATTTGCTGAAAAGCGGCATGTATTCTATTCGCGAGGTAGCCGAGGCAATCGGAATGGACAATCCCTCCTACTTCAGCTGGTTCTTTAAAAAGTACACCGGACAATCGCCGAAACAGCTTCTGCCATAACCCTTTTATCAAACAGGGCTGCCGAAAAACGATTTTTTCGTTTTTCGGCAGCCCTGTTTCATGTGCTCTCCGGTGATATTTTTTTCATATTGTTCCCCCTTCGCAAACAATGCCTTTTGATTTTACAAATGGGGATGCAAAAAATAAATTTTTTACACCCCCATGTGCTTTCTTCTTTTTTCTTATTCTTTTTGTTGTCTTTTGAAACGAACTGCGGGAAAACTTCAGAGCTGCGGCAGAGATGACATTCCGCCGCAAGGCTCCTTTCTCAAGCGATTATTCAATCACAATCTCGACAATGGACGCACCGTATACCATGCCGCCGGCATAAGCCGCATAGGCTCTTGTATAATAAGTGCCTGCTTCCAGCTTGTCGAATTTGATGCCATACTGTCCGTTGGCGCTTGCCGGTGTCACAGCGGCGCATTTGATAACGCCCTCCGCACCGTCTACCAGACTTTCAGCAGTCTGTGCCGTTCTGGAAATCAGCATGCCGTATTCGGTCGGGAGTGCGGTAACTGCCGCAAATACAATTCCGAACTTTTCCCCTGCGGAATAGAACGGAGTTGCAAACGGAGTGACCGTTTCCGGAACCGTTGCAGGAACAAAGGTCACCGCCAGGGAAGCGTCTGCCTTCATCTCCGGCGTTGTGAAGCTGTCTGTCACGCCGGGCTGTTCCACGCTGTTGTATGTAACCGTTCCAAGCGTATAATCCTCATCAGCCTCAAAGGAAACCGTCTGTGTTTTTCCGTCGGCAACATAAACCGCGCATCCCGGAACCACGGTTCCGTGTTCGCCGGCTGTGATCGTCAGCACATGGAACACAGGCGATGCCTGGCTGTTCGTGTTTGCGGTCAGCTGCGGATAGAGATATGCTCCGGAGCCGGCTGTGAAGGCGCTTCCCAGAAGAGCCGCACCTGCCTGCAGTTCTGCGGTGGTTTTCGCCGTTCCGTATTTTGCCGCTTCGCCGCAAGGAGAAAGGTAATAGCAATCAGTCACCGTTGCCGCAGATGTTTCCGCAACAATCGGGTGAAACACGCTTTCCTTGCGAACGGAGCCAAGGTTATAGCAGTTCTTCACAACAAGCGTTGTTGCACTGGTTCCTGCTGCCACGATGCCGCCTATCTCAGCTGCATTGGTGGACTGAATGGTTCCTGTATTATAACAATTCTGAACGGTCAGTGTTTTATTGTTATACTGTGCCGTTCCGATAATGCCGCCGACAGAACCGCTGCCTTTGATATCTCCGGTGTTATAGCAGTTTTCAAAGGTAGTATCCTGCCCAACGGTTCCCCAACCGACAATACCGCCGACGCCATACGTATTCGCTGTGACGGATCCGGTATTGGAGCAGCCGGTGAGCGCATGATTGGTCACGCCGGCGATGCCCCCGGCATTTGCTACACCTGCCGTAACGGTTCCTTCATTGCGCAGATTTCTGACGATTGCGGCCGTCGATCCGCCGTAATCTCTTCCGAAGATACCGCCTGCCTGTTCGCCCTTTGCAGTGACCGAAGCGCGGTTTGTGATGTTTTCAATGGTCGTTCCGCTGGAGATCTGACCGCCGAGTTCCTGCCCGGTTGTGCCGATCAATCCGCCAACGTAATTTTTGCCGATGATCGTTCCGTCAATCACCAGGTTGGAGATTCCGCTGCCCCAGGTTTTTATGCTGCGGAATAAGCCAACACCATCCAACTCGGGCAGATTGATGTTGACGGTCACAACGTGGTTGTCTCCGTCCAAATGACCGGCGAAAACGAAAGGCGTATAATCATTCAAAACAATGCCTGCACCCAGTTTGAAATATTTCAGCGTCTCGGAGCTTGCATTGTTATAAATTTCTTTCGCCATATTTTTAAATTCGTCTGCTGTTTTGATGATATATGGATCTGCTTTCGAACCGGTTCCTGTTTCGAAATCCGGAGCCGCCGGAGGATCCGGAAGCGTCACGGTTCCCGTCAGGGCATTGTTTTTCAGCTGCGGGAAAGGATATGCTTCGGTGCCCTCAATCCAGGTGTTTGTGAAATCAAAGCCTTCAAAGTTTGTTTTGTCCAGCATCTGCTGATAGCTTACCAAAGTGACGCCGTTCTGTTTCGCTGTTGTCCCGTCATTGCGGTTGTAGTTTCCGGAAGCCGTTGCCGCAGAGCCATACAAAGACAAGCCGGGATACGCGTTGTAGCTGTTGGTTACCGCGTCTGTTCCATATGCGATTGCCGCAATCTGCGAACCATTGCTGGTAATGTTGCCGGCATTAAAGCAGTTTTCCACTTTGGCACCGCCGCTGGACATGTTGCCGCTTGAGATTCCGGCCGTGGGATAGTTAGAACTTTGCGACACCGCTCCGGTATTATAAGAGCTTTGAAT
>CAKRUL010000185.1 GCA_934403665.1 uncultured Clostridia bacterium
CCCGAAGCGAAATACAAATGAAAGGACAAAAGAAAAAGAATGAGAAAAACAAACAAAAATCTCACGAAACAAATCCTGACCCTCATGCTCGCCTTTGTCATGGTATTTACCGGCATGGGGATTGGCAGCTGGGGCGTGGATGAGGCTTGGGCGGATGAAGAAATGTCCATTACAGATGCCAACTTTGATGCGCAGTATAAAGTTGGTATATTTTCAAATAAACAAATTGGAACAGGCGATTTGTTCCTCGTTAAAGTGCCTGAAGGCACAAAAAAAATAAAGTTCCCTTATAATATTATGGGAGAACATCAGGCTATTTATTATCCAACAGTTTATATCGATGGTGTGGATAGCGACAATTATATTGACTTGACCACCATGGAACAAAATGATAATAGTTATATATATGCAAAAAAGCATTTTGAAATGGAAAAAAATGCGGCGATAAAATTTGATGATAACAAGAGTGCAGAATTGAATGATTCGGCGGATCATTTACTTGTTCACTATGCATATTTTAACACTGATGCTCCAAATTACTTTCTGCTGATAGAATGGGAAAAAGGTGTTCCGACTGATGAAAGTGACTTAAATGTAGCTGTTGGTAATGCAGAGAAAATTGCTGTAAATAATATATATCAAAGTGAAGGTCGATATAGCGGTAAATGGTACATAAGTGATTTGATCACCGAATTGAGAGCAAACGAAAAAATTAAAGCTGATCCAAAGACTACAGCAGCACTTGGCAGATACAATAGTTTAACAGGTGAAGATACGACTCCGAAAAGCTTTTATGCATTGTATGAGGCTGCTATGAAACGAGTCAATGAAATTTATCCGCTGGAAGATAGTACTCGTGTTTTAGTATCGGGCACAACGCAAACACAGGTGGATGCTGTAACCGAATTACTCAACGCAGCCATTGACAACCTCATCCCGAAAACTCAGCTCAATGCGACGAAGCTCTATGAGGCAGTACAGGATTACGGAAACTATACGGAAGAATATTTAGAGAACTGTACCGATGTGAGCGTAGCAGCCTATCGCGAAATTGCAGAAAAAGCAAAGGCGTATCTGAACTCCCTATTTGATAAGAAATTAGTTTCTACTGATAATCCAAACGGAGCAACCGCAGAGAATATCGCAGCAAATCAAACTAAGGCAGATGGCTATGCAGAAGAACTGAAAAACTTCCGTTTTCTGTTCAAAGAAGAGGTTACAAATGCCACATGGAATTTGAAAACCATCAACGGACTTGCAAAGCGGTATGACATGACAGAAAACAATGGTAAATATACCGACGATAGCTGGAACACATTTGCCTCTGCCCGCAAAGCTGCTGTAGAATATGCAGAGGAACATCCGGTATCCGAAAGCATGAGCAGTGCAGAAACAAAAGAATATTCCAAACTGACAAGAGAGTTTTTGTCAGCGGCTTATGCACTGACTTCGGCAAAGGATACAATCACTGTTACATTTGATTATACAGATGATTTTCATATGCGGAACACTAAGATTAACGATCCAGACAAAAATATGAGCGATCCCGATGGAAATAAGGTACAGAAGCAGATATGTGAAATAAGCTCTGGTACAACACTTAATGAACTCTATCAAAAAATGGGATATACGCAGAAGGATAATTACTTTACATCCGAAAACTACAGTACTTGGCGGACTTTTGTCAACGGCACGATGCTTTACGGTTCTACACCGGGGCAAGTAAAGACTTTACCTGACAGCGATTATGTACTCAAGGATGGGGATGATGTTCAGTTTGTACATATGGATTGGCCAACTCGTGTTTTTAACATTATTTATCGAGAGGATGTAAGCTGGGACAAGATGGCAGATCACCTTGGCATTCTGCGGTTAAGCGAAGGCAATGGTAACAAGCAGAGTGCTAATGCAGGCGAAAATATCAACCTGACGGTAGAAAGAACATCAGCACACCCTTGGACATATACAGGGAAATACGGAGCATATGAAGGAGCAACCCTTGCAGCCTACGGACCACAGCAGACAGACGGAAGTTATCCTAAGACACCGATTCTTTCTGAGGGAGTCTCTAAGGAAGATGGCTCCGTAAGTATAAAATTGTATGAAGCCGGTAGATATTTCATAACTGCATATGATGCCCGGGAAAACAACGAAGATAAGAGCCTCTTCTATTCCGGGAATGTAGCGGCACCATACATAGAAATCGAAGTGAAAAATGCAGCGGATACCGGTGCAGTTAAAGCGGAATTAAAGGCGGCACTCGATAAGGTATACAAGGAATACCCACAAGAATATTTCCGCCCTGAAAATTGGACAGATATTAAGAATGCATATAACGAAGCTGCTGCATTATTGAATCGCGCGGACAGCACAGTAGCAGAAGCCTATAATGCTCAGCAGGCTGCAATCAAAACAATCCAAGGCATTCAGGAGGAAACCACAGCAGAGAACACAAATAATTTAGCTACATTCCGTAAGCACCTTAATAGGCTGCCGGATGATGTGAGCCTCATTACGAAGAGCGTAGAGTCCACAGTGACTGCACTCATCAATACCTATGAGGGAACGGGAAGCACGAAGGGCATGAGTGACTATCAGAAAACCCAGTTAACCGGAGTTGAACAGGCAAAATACGATAGTATCAAAGCATTACTCGAAAAGGGCGAGCTTCCTGCCGAGAAGAGCTATTCCTTATCACTTAATATAAAAGCAGACACATCGGAAGCAACAGAACAGATCAAGAAAGTAATGCAGTATCTGCACGATAATCCTGCAAGGATGGATTCCGTTTCCGGTGTACCCGGTACTGGCACCTGTACTGCAACACCGTATAGCTTCAATGTCACAGACTCTAAAGCAAATCCGCTAAGTGGGATACGTTTTTATGGAGATTTGACCTATAACGCATATTTTCACAATGACAAAAGTCAAAGAAATCACGCAAGCGATCCAAAGAATACCCTTACAATTGATATTCCGGGAACAGATTGCACGATTACGGACGAAAGCATTTACTTTATTAAAAATGGCAAATCATTGGCATATGATGTAAACGGATCTTTAACGCTTAATGTAGACGGCACTACCTATGAACTTAAGAGCGTAACTTACGAGGGTCTGGAAGAATCGGATGTGGCATATGGAACTCTGAGTTGCTTGGACTTTTCCGGATACAAAGGAAAGAACGATCAATGGGTAAATATGTATTTTTCTAAGGCATACCTTGGCTTCACCATGCCGTATAACGATGTCACCATCACCTTAAACTGGGGTCCTGTGACAAGTGCAGCAGAACTTCAGGCCGCAAAGGATAGTGCAAAGAGCGTACTTGATGAAACCTTCGCAGGCTATGAAAAGGAAAAGGCAAGCTACAGCGAAGCAAACTGGACGATCCTCGAAAATGCATATAACACAGGTAAGAGCAGTATAGAAGCAGCAACTACACTTGACGGTGTAGCATCTGCAAGAAAAACCGCAATCACCACAATGGCAAAGGTGAAGAAGGAAGGAACAACCGTTTCAAAGCCGAATGCAGTGGGCACTGTATATGTAACAGTAGAGAATACAACCTTTCCTAAGTCCAAATGGGAAGGAAAAACCTACTGGGAAGGCCAGCTTGTAGACAATATGCCGATTGAAATCACCAATGATTCCACCATGATGAGCTGCGTTGTGGAAGCATTAGAAAAGGTAGGTGCAACACAGAAAGGCGCAGAAGCAAACTATATTTCCGAAATCACAGATAAGGAAGGACACAGCCTTGCCGAATTCGACGGAAGTCCAAGCTCCGGCTGGATGGGAACCTTAAACGACTGGTTCAATAATGAGGGCTTTGGGAACTTTACCGTTGCAAACGGCGCGCTCGGAGACGGAGACGAAATTCGCATCATGTATACAACCAAAGGCTATGGCGAAGACCTCGGCGGCTCATGGGCAAACTCCAACACCACGCTGAAAGA
>CAKRUL010000186.1 GCA_934403665.1 uncultured Clostridia bacterium
AGACGGTTCTGAATATCCTCCAGAAATACCGGGAATACCTCTTTCAGCATGCCAAAGGTATTAATCAGCTCGGGCACAAGAAGGAACACCACAACGGTGATGACCCCGGTGACGAACAAAAGCGTGAGCAAAATACTCAATGGCCGTTTGCACTTGGATGGTATGCGGAACTTTTTTCGGTCACAAAAAAGATGCGTCTCGATAAAACGCATGGGAACGTTGATGATAAAGGCGATACAAAGACCGATGAGAAGCGGTGACAGCAATCCCAAGGCAATCTGAATCACACCGTTTACCTTCTCTAAATTTTGAAGGATACTGAATAACACTATGGCAAAGGTTATGATCCATAAGATTTTTTGGATATTTTTTTTATGAAGCTCCATTTTGGATCGTTCCTCCTTTTTGTCTTACGAAAAGAATGCTCTTTGCAAACCTGCACATAAAAAAGCCTTTTCGGTGCGTACTCTTATGCCTATCGTAACATTTTTTTTACGAAAAAAACAGTCTTTTTTGAAAAAAAGATTCTATTTTGTTGATCATTTTACTCTCTTTTTTTCTGTAAGGGATCCCGTTCGGGCGGAAAATGCCGCATCGACTTCCCGCAATCGAATTTTTTTGCACTTTTTTGGCAATACTGTTGAAAGAAAAACCGATAGGCTGCAGAACAAAGAAAAGGGGAGAGATATGTTAGGATTTTTGATGAGTGCTGTCGCAGGTGCAGCAATGAGTATTCAGGGGGTCATGAACACCCGTCTCGGCGAAAAAATAGGTCTGTATGAATCCAATGCCTTTGTGCAGGGAACAGCATTTCTTCTTTCGGTGATTGCTGTGCTGGTGCTTGGAAAAGGAAACTTTCGTTCCATTCTGGAGGTAGATAAGCTTTATCTGTTCGGAGGTGTCCTGGGAATTGTGATTACCGTCACAGTGATGTTGGGCATTGGAAAGCTGAGTCCGACAGTAGCAATTTCCACCATTTTGATTTCTCAGCTTTTGGTGGCCGCCCTGATTGACGCATTTGGATGGATGGGTTCGGAACAGGTTCCGTTCGGATGGACGAAGTATGTCGGGCTTGGCTTGATGATTGCCGGGGTGATTTTGTTTAAAAAGTGACCCTCCAATACTTAAGTAATAGAGAGGCAGCTCTTGTTTTTGGTTTCCGCAACAAAAAAGGAGGTGTAAAAAGTTGTTTTTACGCCTCCTTTTTTGAGGATACAGACAGTTTTCTTCCGGGTATTATAGGCTGTCGTCATCCTCCTTTTCTGCTTTTAACAAATCGCGGATTTCCGTCAACAGCTCTTCTGCAGAAGAGGTCTTTGCGGCTTGCTCCGCTTTTTTGGCCTCTGCCGCTTCCTGTTTTGCTGCTCTGTTTCGCACCCGGTTTGCCAGCTTTACGAAAAGAAAGATACAAAACGCAATGATGAAAAAGTCTACAACATTCTGCACAAAATTTCCATACAGGATAGCGGATTCTGCGTGAAGCACGCTGCCGTCGGAAGCCAGCTCGGCCGGGCTCAGAACCAGCTTCAGCGCTTTGAAATCCATTCCTGCTGTGAGATAGCCGAATATCGGCATGATCACGTCGTTGACCAGTGAGGTGACAATCTTACCGAAAGCGCCGCCTATAATGACACCGATTGCCATGTCCAAAACGTTTCCTTTCAATGCGAATTCCTTGAATTCTTTCCACATATTTTTCACTCCTCATTTGTGCGATTGAAATCTTTTTGAAAAAAGATTCACTACGCCTTATTATACTATAAGCAAGAAAAGCCTGCAACCGTTTTTCCGCAGAACTCTCTGCAAAGGGAAAAAAGAAAATAGGAATTGTGTACAATGGATTCTTATGTTATAATATCCACAGAAAGACTTGCTTTGCAAGTCTTTGGGCGTTGCCCTATCGCGCTTTGCGCGACCTGTGATATTGACGGCTGCGGAAAAATGTCCTTGCAAGCAAACATTTTTCCTTATGGTAGAATAACCTCACGAGCCTCTAAGGCATTGAAAATGCCAAGAGTCTCGGAGAACATTGAATCACAATACTGCGGCGATATTCCGCCGCCTGCATTGTTGAGGTACCATAGAAGCAGTGTAAATGGAAGCAATATACTTTGGTATGAACGGGAGTTTATTTTTTGCGACTTTTCCCGGCATACCGTAGGATCGCTTTTTGTGGAGAATCCGGCGTTTTCGGGAGGAACCCTTGGAATTCTCCGGGTCAGCAAAAAGATAGAGGAGCTATGGCGAAATCTACTGAAATAAGTTGAAATAAAATACAGGGAAAGGAGAGATAATGAAAGCGGCCTTGTCAGGGTTGTCTTTTATTATAAGCATTAGAGAGCGGAGCTGTATGACGGTTTCTCTTTCTGATACTTGCACAGAGAAATGAAAATTATTTTAGATGCGTTTGGAGGAGACAACGCTCCCTTAGAGATCGTAAAGGGCGGATGGCGTGCCGCAAAAGAAAATCCGGAGATGGAACTGATTCTTTGCGGCGAGGAAAAAAAGATTGAGGATGTATTCCGGCAAGAGCACTTAGAGAGGCTCTCCAATGTATCGATACAGTCCGCGAGTGAGGTGATTCTGGGCACGGATGACCCGGTCAGCGCAATCCGCCAGAAAAAGGATTCCTCCATGGTGGTGGGATTGCATCTTTTGAAAAACGGTATGGGAGATGCCTTCGTCAGTGCAGGAAACAGCGGTGCACTGCTCTCTGGGGCAACTTTGATCGTCCGGCGTTTAAAAGGAATCAAGCGGGCGGCGATGGCACCGGTTCTTCCGACAGCGACCGGCCCCGCCATTTTGATTGACGGCGGAGCAAATGTGGTTTGCAAAAGCGAGTATTATGAACAGTTTGCTTTGATGGGATCCATCTATATGGAAAAGGTGATGAAGGTCAATGATCCGAAGGTTGGTCTTTTGAATATCGGCACGGAGGAGTGTAAAGGCACAGACACTGTAGTGGAGGCTTATCAGCTTCTGAAAAAGGCGCCTTTGCATTTTTACGGCAACCTGGAGGTCAGAGACGTTCTGAAAGGGGACTGTCAGGTTTTGGTGGGAGACGGCTGGACGGGCAATATTGTTCTGAAGCTGGTCGAGGGAATTGCAAAAGAGTTTTCCGGCGAACTGAAAACCATGTTCCGGAAAAATATTTTCACAATGACGGCGGCACTGATGGTTGGGAAACAGCTTAAGGCGTTTAAAAAACGCTTTGATTATAAGGAATACGGCGGCGCGCCGATTATGGGACTGAATGCGCCGGTCATCAAAGCGCATGGCAGCTCCGACGCAAAGGCAATTTATTATGCGATCCAGCAGGCTTGCAAATGTGTTCAACAGAACGTTGTGGGAGCGATTGCAGGCGCTTTGCCGAATGAAAGCACGGAAAAACAGGAAAAAAATTAAATAATTTTGAAATAGATATTGACACATAGAGTAAAGTAATATATCATATAATCCGTACGAAATGCGCCATTGCTTTTTCAGGGGCGCAACACAGGCTGAAGGAGGTGAAAGCATGTTTGAAAAAGTGCAGAACATTATTGTAGAGCAATTGGGTGTTGAAGCAGCTGATGTAAAAATGGAAAGTTCTTTCACAGATGATTTGGGTGCTGATTCTTTGGATGTTGTGGAGTTAATCATGGCCTTCTCTGATGAATTTGATATTGATATCGCTGATGAGGATGCAGAAAAGATGTCCACAGTAGGAGACGTTGTGGAATATCTGAAAGAACACGAAGCGTAAGAACAACAAAAGATAGCTGGCACAGCCGTTTGATATGGCTGTGCTGTTTTTTTGATACAGACAAACACCATTTTTAAATTTTATGTTAAATTTGGCAACAAAGCTTTTACAACCGCTCCGGCGTGTGTTATGATAATAGCAGAAACCCGTGAGGTGTTCAAAAAAGAAGAAATGAGCGTGATAGACA
>CAKRUL010000187.1 GCA_934403665.1 uncultured Clostridia bacterium
GATTACACTGTGCAACTTCCTGATGGGACCGAATGCGATTCTTCCGACCGGACAATTTGCAAAGACCTATTCCAGCGTTTCGGTCAATGATTTTCTGAAACGGTCTTCCATCGGTTATGTGACGCAGGAGGGATTTCGGAAAGTAAGGAAGAATGCGGCGGTGATTGCAAAAACGGAAGGCTTTGAAACGCATGCACTTGCGGTTCTGGAGCGGGAATAAGGAGCGGCACTATGATGAAAAAACGAATTTCGGTGAAACGGAAAACAAAGGAATCTTTCATTGAAGTGATTCTGGATTTCAACGGTTTGCACGATACCTATAAAGAGGACATTCAAACGCCGATTCCTTTTTTGAATCATATGCTGGAGCATATTGCTTATCGATCGGGCATCAATCTTTCGGTAACGTTTGAGATGGATCGCTTTGATTTGACGCATGTTGTTTTTGAGGATATTGGCATGGCGCTTGGAAAAGCGGTGAAAACCTATCTTGAGGAGAACTGTGCGGAGGGAATCCCCGGTTTTTCAGATGCTGTCGGCATCATTGACGAGGCACATGCTTCCTGCGCGCTCAGCTTTGAAAACCGTGCCTCGTTTCACTTGTCGGAACAGGCAAATGTTCCGGCAGAAACGGAGGGAACTCTGAGCGAAGATTTGGAAACCTTTTTGGAAGGTTTTGTGCAGGGAGCAATGTGTTCTTTGCATTTGGATCTCAATAAGGGCAGAAACGGGCATCATATTTGGGAAGCAGCTTACCGGGCATTCGGCACTGCGCTTCGCAGAGCATTGACGCCTGATGAATGCAGACGCGGTCTGACGGCCGGAGTCTGCGGTTCCGTTCAGTATGAAATCAAAGCAGAAGAATAAACAATAAAAACGCCGCCGCATGAAGCGGCAGATTGGAGAAACAGCAATCTATGGACGAGCATTCGCGACGATGGGAGCAGAAAAAGTATCAAAAAATTCTTTTTGACATGGACGGTGTTATCACTTCGGAACGGCAGTATTGGACAACAGCAGCCCTCACGGTGTTTGAACTTTATTATGAGGATGAAGAACTGAACATTGCGTGGTGTGAGGAGAATGCGGCCGCCGTATCGCATCGGATTTTCAACAATGACGAGACGATTAAGGTTTTAAAGGCATTGGGGGTCAATACCAACTGGGATTTGGCGTATCTGACGCTCCTTGCCGCCAGTGTGAAAAAAGCGGAGGGAGAACCGGATGAATCCCTGTGGGAAGCGGTAACGGATTTCTTCTATGACAATGGAATCAATGCACCGGAACTGTATGATTTCGCGGCGGAATCCGTCTGTGAGCTTTATAATTTTGAATTTGATACCGTGAAACGTTCAGGGAAATTATGGCACAATGTTCAGGATGTGTTTCAGCAATGGTATATGGGTGATGAACTGTATGAGTGTGTTTATCATCGGCATTTGCACAGAGGCAAGAAAGGGCTGATTCGTGAGGAGCAGCTCCTGTTTCCTGTCGCAGAGATCAAACAACTGCTGCGGCATCTGAAAGAAAAAGGATACCGCCTTGGAATCGGAACGGGAAGAAGCGCTTTGGAGATCCGGGAACCTTTGGAAAGGTGGGCAGTTCGTGATTTATTTGAGGAAGAATCATTTGTCACCTATGACACGGTGGAGCAGGCGCAGAAAATCTGTGCCGATATTCCGTTGGCAAAGCCGCATCCCTATGTCTTTTTAAAGGGAGCTCTCGGTTGTGGTTATTCGGATCAGAAAATCATCAGAGGGGAATACGATTCCTCCCTGATGAAAAATATTTTGGTTGTGGGGGATGCCGGTGCGGACATTCTGGCGGCAAAAGCGGCAGGAATGGATTTTGCGGCTGTGCTGACCGGGGTCGCCGGGAAAGATTCCTATGACTATTTTAAAGAACTGCATGCGGATTATATCCTGGATGATGTTTTGAAATTGGATCAGGTTTTATAGGAGGAAGAGAAGCAGTATGGCAATACGTGTCACAGTGCCCTTTGACGAAGAACAGGCAATCCGACTGAAAGCCGGGGATAATGTTTTGATTTCCGGTGTGATTTATACGGCAAGAGACGCCGCTCACAAACGGATGACGGAAGGACTGAAACGAGGGGAACCCCTTCCGATGAATGTGAAGGATGGGATGATTTATTATGCAGGGCCAACCCCAAGCAAACCGGGGCAGACGATTGGCTCGTGCGGTCCTACCACGGCAGGCCGGGTAGACCGGTATACGCCGCAGATGCTGAACTGCGGTCTTCGTGGTATGATCGGAAAAGGAGAACGCTCGGAAGAAGTGGTACAGAGCATGATACAGCACAACTGCGTTTATTTTGCTGCGATCGGCGGTCTGGGGGCTTTGATTTCCAAATGCGTGAAAAAGGCAGAGGTGATTGCCTTTGAGGATTTGGGATGCGAAGCGGTTCGGCGCCTTGAGGTGGAGGATTTGCCTGCGGTTGTCGTGATCGACGCAAAAGGGAGAAATCTGTATCGTCAGGCGATGGAGAAATATGCTGTAAAATGAGGGATGGTTATGCATGAAGGACATCGGGAACGGGTTCGCAAACGGTTTATCAAAGAGGGGCTGGATTCTTTTGAACAGCATCAGATTCTGGAGCTGATTCTTTTTTATGCAATTCCGAGAAAAGACACCAATGAGATTGCCCATCGGCTTTTGGAAAAATTCGGTTCTCTGTCCAGAGTGCTGGAGGCGGAGCCGAAAGAATTGATGAAGATTCCGGATATCGGAGAAAATGCAGCTTGTCTGCTTTCTTTGTTTGCACATGTTTTTCGGGTGTACTCTCAGGATAAAATGAAGAAAAAAACCACGCTGGAACA
The DNA here is from genome assembly GCA_934403665.1 of uncultured Clostridia bacterium. The sequence continues at coordinate 2,841 of CAKRUL010000187.1, forward strand.
TGCAAATGAAATTTTCTCTTATGTGCGTTCTTTGTATTATGGCAGGAGCTATGAAACCTTTTTCCTGATTTCATTGGATGCACAAAACCGTGTTCTCCATTCGGAAATCATTATGGAAGGGACGATCGACGAAATTGCAGTGTATCCGCGCTTGGTGGTGGAGGCAGCGTTGCGGCAAAAAGCATATGCCGTGATGATTGCGCACAATCATCCGGGCGGCTCTGTGATGCCCTCTAAGATGGATGTGGAAGCGACGCGCCATATCGAAAAGGCGCTGAAGGCAATTGACATCACACTGAAGGATCATATTATTGTGACAAATGAAAATTGTTTAAGCTTTCGTGAAATGAAGCTGTTATAAAACAATCGCTGTACTACAGAAAGAGTGCAGCGATTGTTTTTTCTCTGAGATCAAAGCAGCAGGCCTCTTTTGTGGAGGTGTTACAGACTGCTGCGACCGGGACTTAGAAAGGGGAAAGCCTTCGGGTAGTTTCCCTGATAGAAGGAGCAAAGCGCCTTCCCGGCATAGAGAGCGGACAGCACACCGTTTATTCCGTATGGAAGCGCATACAGCAAAGATGGATTGATCGGGTCTGCGCCAATCACCGGCAGAAAATCTCTTGTTTCTGTTGTTTTGAAAATAGTGCGGCGAACCGTTTTTTGCGGTTTTCCGGTCAGTTCCCTTAAAAAATGCTCCAGCCGTTCTGATTTTGATAATATATTCCGGCTGTTTCCGACAGCTTCTAACAAAATTTGCTGATTTTCATTCACATAAAAACGAGTGTTTGTGCGTATGTTTTGAAAAACGGTTTGTTTCCATTGCTCCGTAAGATTTTCCAGCGGCTCGGAAAGAAGCTGGCAGACATAGGTTTTTTGACCGAATTTCCGATCTGTAAAATGTTCGATTTCGGATCCTGTTGCACAGACAACCACTTTGCTGGTTATGAGATTATGATGGCTGGTCTGACAAATGCAGTGTTCCGCTGTGTTTTGAAAACGAAGGATGCCGGTGTCTTCAAAGATTTGCAGGCCGCGTTCGGAGGCACGGTCTATCA